>JAPKZY010000095.1 GCA_026393535.1 Actinomycetota bacterium
TCGATTCAACGTGCCTTCTCCGAACTTCAATTGTGCAATAAATTCAGACGTCAACCCCATTGCTGCGAAAAGAGAAGGATTACACGGCGCAAATGTGGTGTTCACTATTGTTCGATCTCGCAATAGTTCGCGTAGTTTTATAAAGAGTTCTGCATCAGCTGGTTGTGAAGAATTAGCAAAAGCAGCAATGATTTCTGGCTGAATTGAGATTGTTACTCTAGAACGAAATGTAGTGAGAAAGGCAATAAGACGAGTCACTGCATCACGTGCATTGTCAGTGATAGCTGATGTGCCATCTGTTGTCAATGACGGAGGACCAGTGAGCGAAACAACTGTGCTGAACGGAACAACGACAGATTCAGACTTCGTGTCACGACGATTGAGGAATGTCAACACTGAAGTAACGACATCACCAGTTTGTGAATCGACGATACGAATAGTGAGTGGATACACACCATCAAACGGAATCGATAACGAAGCACCTTGTTTGTCTGTCGTGATGATGGGGACAACAGCAATGAGGTGTCCTGCGTAGTCGCGAGAGATACGGGACATGCGATAACTGATGGAGTCGGTAATAGCTGGGGCGACGTCACCGTCAGCGATGGAACGGAAAGAATCGCGTGAAGCAACGCGACGGTGCAGAAGAAATTCAAGTCGATCGTCTGCAGCAACAAATGTGTCGAGATTGGCGGACAGTACAAATCGGGCATTCACCGTGGTGAAAACATTGAACGGCTGCGACACAATTTTTAGTTCAGGGATGCCCAGTTCGGCTGTGTGGGTGCCAGCATGAACCTGGGTGACGGGTGAGGCAACACCAAGCGCAATAAGGATCACTGCCAGAAACCGCATCAATCTCATACCGATAACTGCCGTTCCATCACTGAAAGGTTGTAGTCAAGAGGCACAAATCCGTTGCGTTCATAAATGGTTAGAGCGGCGGCGTTCGAGACTTCAGTGTTCACAACTGTTGACCGACATCGGCGTGAATGAATCCATGACAGTGAATTCTGGACCAATGAACTGGCTTCTCCGCGGCGTTGAAAATCGGGATGAACCGCAAGTCGCTGGATAAACCCATACGAGTCTGTGATTCCGGCAATAACAAAACCAGACGACTCGCCATCAACATGTGAGACAAAGATGCGTGCCTGGCGCGTGGCATGAAGTGCTTCGCGAAATGTCTCGTGATCCATCATCCACTCGTCGCCAAACGCTGCGCGATCAATGCGAAGAATGTCCTCGACCATTGACGGTGTGGGCATCCGTGACATGGGAAAACGCGGCCGAACGGATCGCAATGGGCGACCGACGATGACCGGACCTACGTCAGGGCGTTCCAACAGAGTCAGCCGTTGTGATGTAGTGAACCCAACCGTAGAAAGAGCAGCAGCCGCAACGGGGGCAAGGGGGGAAGTGCGAACGCTCTCGTAGCCCCAGCGCGACAAGGTGTCGACCCATGACTGCAGGATTGGGGTGTCGGGTAATTGCACGGTTGGGTTGTGTGAGCCGCCTATTAATAAGGCAGCTCTACTTGGATGCTGCGGCCAGGGGCGGGCGCGGGCGGTTGTGGCTCCGGACCAAATGACCCCTGCTCGGGAACGCTGCTCGACCAAACTCACCCCATGACCGTAGTGCGACTGATCCCTGCGATGCCGAAAAATGGCAGGAATAGCAGGTACCACCTGTTCGGGCGCTCGGGTGCCTAGCCTTCATCTGACATGTTTCCGCCGCGCTTTGCCCCAATTCTTCAGGAGATGGAGCCCCTTGCCGCCCTTTTTCGTGAAGCGGGCCACCGGCTCTTCCTGGTCGGTGGAAGTGTGCGTGATCTGCTTCTCGGCGACACCGATGCCGGCACCGACCTGAGCCTGATTGACTTCGATGCCACGACGACTGCCACCCCAGACCAGATCAAGAAAATTGTGCAACCAATTGCCGATGCGTTGTGGACCCAGGGCGAGCGGTTCGGCACCATCGGATTGAAAATTGGTGAGCGCACGTATGAGATCACCACTCATCGCGCAGAGGCGTATTCGCCTGATTCACGTAAACCTGAAGTGCAGTTCGCAACTGACATCGAAACTGATTTATCTCGTCGTGATTTCACCATTAATGCAATGGCATTGGAACTGACAACAGACACTCCTGTGCTTGTTGATCCGTTTGGTGGACTTGCCGACTTGATGGCCCGCGTGTTGCGTACGCCATTGTCAGCAGAAGAGTCATTTAACGACGACCCGTTACGCATGCTCCGTGCTGCACGATTCATTTCGCAATTAGAAGTTGCACCAGACCCATCAATTACTGCCGCTGTTACTGCAATGGCGGATCGACTCACCATCGTGTCTGCTGAACGAGTGCGTATTGAATTTGACCGACTGATGACAACGAAGCGACCAACATTTGGTTTGTGGTTCTTAGTTGATACTGGTCTTGTTGATCATTTTCTTCCAGAGATGAAGCTGATGCGCCTGGAACAAGACCCTATTCACAGGCATAAAGATGTATTAACGCACACCCTTGCGGTTGTTGAGAA
>JAPKZY010000048.1 GCA_026393535.1 Actinomycetota bacterium
CGGGAGCAAATTGAACGGCGCAATCGTGGTCCATCCGCAACTAAGTAATACGAGAACAGCATCACAGTAAACATCTGAAAGAGCACGCCAAGAGCTTGGACTGAAAGGTTAAACACTTTGTCTTGTTGTGAATTAATAAAATTCTGAACCGGCCCCGTCGGATCACTTATTTTTTCATTCACCGATGCGGCATCAATATGAGAGCCAAATGTGTCATTCAAAATTTTCACAGTGTCATTCACATACTGCTCACTGTTTGATAAAACATCAGCCACCTGCTGCCCGACTACTGTGCCCACTGCACCCACGAATGTGAACACAATGACGAGCAGTCCCAACAACAGCATTCCTGTCGATGCACGTCGTCCCCTGCCTCTGGCAACAAGCTTGTTGACGGCTGGCTCAAGCGCCAACGCAATGAACAAGGAGACCAACATAAGAATGAGGAAGTTGTTCAAGCGATGAAACGTGAACCGCAGAACAAGGGTGCCAATGAACCCCATCCAAAAAATCACTACTGCGCGCGGCACCCATCGTGGCATCCGCGAAGATTGGCTAGCAGAGACTGGTGCATCGGTCACGTGGGAAAGCGTATAGGTAGCCATCCTGTGACACATTCGCCGTGCAATTCCAACCTGTAGATGGCACGATAGAGACATGCCCACAGTCCCCGCAGCCTTCACTGACCGAGTCGAAACTGTTCGCTTGGCAATCGCGGCCGCCCTTCGGGACCGTGTGATTGGCGACAAGGCTGAGGAAAAGCGCGACGCCATCATCAACGCCACGGGCCCTCGATGGTTTTCTGAGTCGTCGCCCCTCTACACCGTCCATTCAGACTCATCAATGTTCATCGGCGGCATGAGAGCTCTTCTGTTTCAATCTCTTCACCCATTAGCAATGGCCGGTGTTGCTCAACATTCTGATTATCGCGGAGACCCGTGGGGACGTTTGCAGCGCACTGCCGATTTCGTAGCTGCAACATCGTTCGCTCCCGCTGACGTTGCACAACGCGCAGTTGACATTGTGGTGAATGTACATAAGCGAGTCAAAGGAACTGCAAGCGATGGCCGTGAGTACTCTGCATCAGACCCACACCTCCTGCGTTGGGTTCATGTTGCCGAAGTTGACAGTTTTATGCGCGCGCACCAGGCATACGGTGCCACACCGTTGGATACTGCGGGGTACGACGCATACGTTGCCGACATGGCTGTCATCGCGCGCAAATTAGGAGTGCCAGCGCCACCAACTTCAGTGCAGGGACTAAAAGATCAGATTGCGCAGTTTCGCCCAGAACTAAGCGGCACTACAGAATCACGCGATGCAGCAAAATATTTATTGCTCACGCCACCACTTGATCTTGCGGCACGTGTTCCGTACTCACTCATTGCAGCTGCTGCAATTGCCATTCTTCCTACATGGGCTCGCGCTGATTTGCGACTGCCCTACTTGCCAATCACAGAACAGCTTGTTGTCAAACCAATCGGACAACTCATCTCATCCACTATTCGGTGGGCTACTTTTGGCGATTTCGTTTCGCCAGCGGTGTAGTCAAGTCTCCATTCGTACCAATTCGTACGCGATCTAGTCCTAGCCACGTTGCCATCTCGCGCAATTCGCTCATTAGTTCGGCTGCAATATATTTGATGTCGACACCGTCTTCACTAAACGCTCCTGGCACAACTAACTCACCTGCCTGCCGATCAGCTTTGAGGTCTACTCGTGCCACAATGCGATCGCCTAGTACGAACGGCAACACGTAATACCCATACACACGCTTTGGTGCGGGTACATAAATTTCAATGCGATAGTGAAAATCAAATAATCGTTCTATACGTGGTCGACACCACACCAATGAGTCAAACGGCGAGACAAGCGCGCGCACATCAATACTGCGGGGTCGCAAAGTCCCAGGCAACATGTATGCGGCATCGCGCCATCCTTCAACTCGAACTTCGTCGATTAGGCCTTCTTTAACAAGTTCAGCCAAATAAGGCCTTGCTTGTTGGGGTTTTTGCCGATGATAGTCAAACAAGTCGGCCGCTGTACCAACACCCACGCTGCGTGCAGCCAATAACAACATCTCTCGTCGTGCCTCGCTTTGCGATGGTGTTGGCATGTTCAAAATTTCTTTGGGTAAGACTTCATGTGGTGCGTAATACACGCGCGCAAAATCGTTCGGCCGGCGTTGGGCAGTTATCTCTCCGGTCCAAAACAAGTATTCAAGAATTGCTTTCCCTTCATCCCAGTCCCACCAAGATCCTTTAGGGCCTACGCGTGTACGAACATCACCAGCCACAAGTGGGCCATCATTGAATATTCGGTCTCGAATTTCTTTGAGTAGTTTTGGTTTTTCTTTTGCAACGCGACGCAACCCCGGCCACATCGAACCATTACGTGCTTCTTCCATTCGCCAACGCATCAACGGATGCATCGAAACAGGAAGATGCGACGCTTCATGACACCAGTATTCGAAAAGTTCACCATCCGCGGTTGCATCAGGGATGAGGGTGCGCGGATGATTACCGAGCCGCGAAAAAAGCGGCATCTCTTGACTGCGCACCAACACATTTACGCTGTCAATTTGAATCAGTCCAACTGAATCAATGACACGACGAAGATGACGTCTATCTATTCGCCCCGCAGGACGAGGCGTGGCAAAACCTTGAGCAGCTAACGCAATGCGTCTAGCCGAATCACGACTGATTTCAGTCTGCGACGGTGACCGTGACACTCTTGATTACAACATCGACCAGCGGCTTGTCACTGCGATCTGTTTCAACATTCTGCATCGCTTCGACAACTTCAAGTCCTTTGACAACTTGACCGAACAATGCGTACGACGGAGGCAACTGCACACCACTTGCACCGCTGATGAGAAAGAACTGTGTACCGTTTGTGTTTGGTCCGGCGTTAGCCATTGCTAGTGAACCAATTTGGTAGTGGCCAGCTTTTGGTAATTCATCTGCGTACTGGTAACCAGGGCCACCGCGTCCGGTTCCAGTTGGGTCTCCGCCTTGGCACACGAAACCCTTGATGATGCGGTGAAAAATAATGTCGTCGTAATAGTGGTACGCAGCGAGGTACACGAAACTGTTTACGGTCTTTGGTGACTTGATGGGGTCAAGTGCAATGACCAATGTTCCCATCGATGTTTCCATCGTCGCTGTATAACGCTTCGTCGGATCAATGCCCATTTCAGGGGCCGATGGGAATTTCTGATTCTTTTGTGCAGAACCGTCAAGTGGGGGGAAGGGGAAACTCATCCCGATGACGCTACAAGGCACCCGATGAACCTTTCGCCCCGTCGTTCACCGATTGTCTACGATGGAGACATGAGCGAACACACAAGCCCACTTGACCTCGATGCCATTGAGCGTGACCTGGCCGATGTTGATGCGGCTCTGACCCGCCTTGATAACGACACCTATTGGGTGGACGAAGTCACCGGCCAGCCGCTCAGTGCAGACCTTCTTGCCGCTCAGCCAACAGCCCGCCGAAATAACTCGTAACTGTGACGTGCGTCTCGCTTTAGGCGCAACGAAAGGTTAGACTCTAGGAAGTAACCAATCAGTTAATTGTATTGTGCAAGTAACTGGCAAGCAAGGAGTCCCCGTGGCAGATCCAACTAAGCCGAGAGCATCGTTTGCTCCGTGGGATCGCCGCGAACTGCCTGGCAGTTTCAGTGTGGAAGAAACCGCACGTCGTGTCGGCAATTACAAATGGGCCGAAACAAAATTGTTTGAAGTTCTTGGCGGCTGGATTGCAACTGTTCCCGAACTCGATATCAAGCTTCGTCTTGGTACGCATTGCTACAAGCATGCATGGCATGCAGAACTGTGGCACAAGCGCTTGCCAGAACTTCGCGAAATGAACCCCGCTCGCCTCACTCTTCCTGCCAACGATGCACTCGTGCGTTTTGTTGATGCAATGACAGAGCCTGAAGATCCAAGTCTCACTATTGAAAAACTTGTTGGAGTGTACCGCGTGTATATCCCCCACTTCATTTCGGCATACACCTACCACCTCAACAACACCAGTGAAATCACCGACATGCCCACCATTCGGTCACTGAAGTTTATTTTGCAAGACGAGTTCGAAGATTGGCGCGATGGCGAAATGCTCATCCAGTCGCTGCTCGAAACTCCAGACCACGTCGATCGCGCTGCTGCTCACCAAGCAAAGCTCGAAAAACTTATGCTCGAGGCCGGCGGCATCGCCGGTCACGGAAGC
>JAPKZY010000042.1 GCA_026393535.1 Actinomycetota bacterium
AAGGCACGGGGGTAAGCCCGTGCCTCAGGTTCACCGAACTTCAAAGGACGGGGACAATCATATCCAACCAAAGTAAGGTTTCGCTCCGATGCTCCGTTCCTCCACACTCTTCGTTCGCACCCTTCGTGATGACCCGGCCGACGCCGAGGTCCCTAGCCACCGATTGCTGGTGCGCGCTGGCTACATCCGCCGTGCCGCCCCGGGTGGTTACACATGGCTCCCCCTTGGTTGGCGGGTCCTGCGTAAGGTCGAAGCCATCGTGCGAGACGAGATGGATTCAATGGGAGCGCAAGAAGTTCACTTCCCCGCCATGCTCCCCCGCGACATTTATGAACTCACTGGTCGCTGGGAAGAATACGGTGACAACCTCTTTCGTCTGAAAGACCGCAGGGGTGCCGACTTTTTGTTGGGACCAACCCATGAAGAGATGTTCACACTTCTCGTCAAAGATTTGTATTCCAGTTACAAAGACCTTCCTGTCTCGCTGTATCAAATTCAAACGAAATATCGCGACGAAGCACGTCCGCGCGCCGGTTTGTTGCGTGGTCGCGAGTTCCTCATGAAGGACAGCTACTCGTTCGATATCGATGACGCTGGCCTTGCCGCAAGCTACAACGCACATCGCGATACGTACGAGCGAATTTTTACGCGTCTGAAATTGCCATATGTCATTGTGAAAGCAATGAGCGGTGCCATGGGTGGTTCAGCAAGCGAAGAGTTCTTAGCCCCCATTGAAGTAGGCGAAGACACATTCGTGCGTTGCACGAAGTGCGACTACTCGGCAAACACCGAAGCAGTGACTACAGCCGTACTAGCACCAGACACATCTTCGCACGCAGCCACGGCCGTTATTGAAACACCTAACTGCCCCACCATTGCATCGCTCGTTGATTTCCTTAACGCCAATCATGCACGCGCTGACCGTGTATGGACAGCCTCTGACACATTGAAAAATGTTGTGTTGCAGTTGCGTCATCCTGATGGCACTACCGACGTATTGGTTGTTGGTGTTCCCGGTGACCGCGATGCAGACATCAAACGAATTGAAGCTCAAGTGTCACCTTCTGAAGTTGAGCCACTTGATGACGCAGGATTTGCCAAGCATCCTGGCCTTATTCGCGGATATATCGGACCACAGGTTCTCGGCGCAACAAGCGCCACTGGCATTCGCTATCTCCTAGACCCTTCAGTTGTCGCTGGCAGTGAGTGGGTTACAGGTGCAAATGTTGCTGGTTCTCATGTTCTGCATTTAGTCAATGGTCGAGACTTCACTGCTGACGGAACGATTGAAGCTGTTGAAGTGGCAGCCGGAGATCCGTGCCCATCGTGTCGCGAGCCATTAGAAATTGCACGCGGAATCGAGATTGGTCATGTGTTTCAGTTGGGTCGCAAGTATGCAGACACACTTGGTCTTTCAGTTCTTGATCAGAACGGCAAACAAGTAGTGGTCACAATGGGTTCGTATGGCATCGGCGTCTCGCGCGCTGTTGCATCAATTGCTGAAGTTTTCCATGATGACCTTGGCTTGAAATGGCCGCGTGCGATTTCTCCTGTAGATGTACACATCGTCGTCACCGGAAAGAACGGCGATGACATCACCGTTGCTGGCGAAAAGCTTGGTGCCGAACTTGAAGCTAAGGGACTAGAAGTTCTTATCGATGACCGCAATGGTGTGTCACCTGGCGTCAAGTTCAAAGATGCAGAACTCATTGGAATCCCCACCATCGTTGTGGTTGGGAAATCCTTGGCCGACGGAAATATCGAATTACGCGACCGCCATGCGGGTACCAATGAAGCAGTCCCACTTGCCAATGCGGTGCAACGCATTGTTGCATTGGTACGCGAAGGATAAACAATGTTTCGCCATGTCATAGGTGCGCCACAGCACTACGACTGGGGCGACCCAACTTTTATTCCAGAACTATTTCAATTACCGAGCAACTCACAACCATGGGCGGAAATGTGGTTCGGAACTCACCGCGCCGCACCATCAAAACTTGATTCTCCTGATGGACCATTGTTGTCACATGAGATAGGCGAGATGACAATGCTTGTCAAAGTACTCGCTTGCACATCACCACTGTCGTTGCAAACGCACCCAACACGTCAACAAGCCGAACGCGGATTTGCCCGTGAGAATGCCACCGGCATTTCACTCACGGATCCGAAACGTGTGTACAAGGACCCGTCGGATAAGCCTGAAATACTTATTGCCCTTACGGAGTTCGAAGCACTCTGCGGGTTTGACACCATTGAGGCCTCAATCGAGCGTCTGCAACAGTTCGGTTGGAACGAAGAAGCCGACGTTCTGGACCAAAACGGCATCGACGGTTATTTGTTGTGGGCATTTGACCAACGGACAACACCTTCAATGAATGCAGTGCCGAGTTGGATGGTTCGCCTTAGCGATGCCTACCCCACTGATCGCGCTTTACGGGTTGCACCGTTGTTGCATCACATCGTCTTACAGCCTGGTCAGGCAATTTCTCTTCCTGCTGGAAACTTGCACGCATATCTTCACGGAGCAGGCATTGAAGTCATGGCGTCTTCAGACAACGTGGTGCGTGCTGGTTTCACAACGAAGCACGTAGATGTCGCTGAACTCTTGCGAATCGTTGACACGTCCCCACTGGAACATCCAATCTCAACAACAAAACAAAATGGCCACTGGACTGAATACTCGTCGCCGTCTGAAGCTTTCTCTGTTGCTTCAACGTCGTGGGAAAACTTGCACACTGCAGAAGCACGCCATTCTCACCGATTCTTCTTTGGTCCTATTGGCAATGATGCACGCCCCGACATGACATGGTTGCCTGCCGGAGAATCGCATAACTTCACAACTGTTCCAGGCACTCACAATGTCGCTTGGATGTTCACTCAGAACTAGTTCTGAACCGCTTTTCGAATTTCCACAATCTTTTCTGCTGAATGATTAACGTCTTCGCCTTTTTCATCCATTAGCTGAGACCGATCTTTCGCTGCTTCGCGCTCTGCAAGTTTTGTGTCGGCGCGGGCTATTGCAGCATCTGTGCCGTGTTCGTTAATGAACTCTGCCCACTCAACTAACGCTTCCACCATCTCATCTTCTGGCACTACAGCGACATTGCGTCCCTTCACGAAAAGATGACCACGCTTGTTACCAGCTGCAATACCAAGATCAGCTTCACGCGCTTCGCCCGGCCCGTTAACAACACACCCCATCACAGCAATCTGCAACGGCAACTTCTTATGTTCAAAAGCAGCTAGCGCCTTGTTCGCAATATCAATCACGTCAATCTCAGCACGACCACAACTAGGGCATGCGATTAGGTCAACATTTTTGCGTTCGCGTAATCCGAGAGCCTCGAGCAGTTGACGACCAGCGCGCGCCTCTTCAACAGGATCTGCAGTAAGGCTGTACCGAATGGTGTCTCCAATGCCTTCGAGAAGCAGAGTGGAAATTCCCGCAGTGGCCTTTATGAGGCCAGCAGGAGGTGGTCCTGCTTCTGTGACTCCAAGATGCAATGGAATGTCAGTTGCGTCGGCCAACATGCGATACGCCTCAACCATTAGTGGTACGTTGCTTGCTTTTACAGAAATCTTGATGAGGTTGAAATCAACTTCTTGGAAGTATGCAATTTCATGCATGGCTGACTCAACCATGGCTGCCGCAGTCAGTCCACCATATTTTTCATACAGCGACGGATCAAGAGAACCACCGTTCACACCAATGCGTATCGACAAGTTCCGATCACGTGCTTCAGAGGCCACAGCCTTGATGTGTTCTGGTTTACGAATGTTGCCGGGGTTCAAACGAAGACCATGAACACCTGCCTCCATTGCGGCAAGTGCCATTTTGTATTGGTGATGAATGTCAGCGATGATCGGAATTGGTGAACGCGGAACAATTTGTGCAAGACCTTCAGCAGCTTCTTGGTCATTGCACGTGCAACGCACGATGTCGCACCCAGCAGCGGCCAATGCGTAGATCTGTTGCAGCGTGCCTTCAACGTCGGCGGTCTTCGTGGTGGTCATTGACTGCACCGTGATAGGAGACCCCCCACCGACAGGAACTTTGCCCACCATGATTTGCTGAGTATTGCGACGCTCGAACATGTGTCTCAGTCTGTCAGTTCCGTGACCATTTACCCGAGTGGTTGAGTGATATCTAGGTATAAACCAGTGAGAAGCAAGAGTGACAAAAGCCCGACCACCAAGGTGGCCAACGGAACCATCTTGTTGATGTCTGCTTTGTACAGCCGACCTTTACGAGAACGCACTCGTTCATAAGCGGCGATTGCCGCATGTCCGCCATCGAATGGCAGCAAAGGAAACATATTGAAAACACCAACAAACACATTGATGCTGGCAAGCAGAACAAGGACACCCTTTAACCCATCAGATCGGCCAACCGTGCCACTGAACTCACTGATACCGACCACCGTGGTGGGACGAGTTTCAAGAGTGGCCTCTGGTGATTTAGTGAGATGGCGAATTGAGTTCATGGGGTTGAGAGCCACCGCCACCCCTTTCACAGAATCAGTGATGGTTGTACCTATATCTGCGACTGATTGCCCAACAGATTCAACGACTCCAAGATGTTTCCAACCCCAGTCATCTGCCATAACTCCGAGATACGCCCGATCAGGTTTTGTGGGATGTGCAGCAAGAATGATGTTTCGCGATTGACGAACGCCCGCATGTTCGAACACAACAGGCACGGACTCACCGACTGAGAATGTTTGTATTGCCCCAGCCACACTGTTGTAATCAGACACCTTTATTCCTCCGATGGAGACCAAAACATCACCAGCTGAAATGCCGGCAGACGATGCGGGGCTGTTCACCGTATCGAGACCTCTGATTGTGGAGATGCCAGTGTTCTGTTGACGACCACCAGATGTGTACACACCAAAGAACAACACGAAGGCGATCACCATGTGCATCAGAGACCCGGCGGTGATGACCAGTAATCGCCGAGGAAAAGTTTGAGAACGATATGCGCGTGATTCATCAGCCGGATCGACTTCATCAACGTTGTTCATTCCGATGATACGAACAAAAGCACCGAGCGGCAACGCACGAACGCCATATTCCACTTCACCTTTTGTACGGCTCCACACTCGTGGACCAAAGCCCATAAAAAACTGAGTGACTTTCATACCAGTGAGACGGGCGGTAGAAAAATGCCCCACTTCATGTAAGAACACTGAAAAAAGAAGTCCGACAACAAATACAAATGTCCACGGATTCTTGAATGCCAAGTATGCGAGCAAGGCAATCATGATGATTCCGGTGGCTTTGCCGTTGCGCGTTGCCATGGGCGACACCGCCTCGTCTACGGCACCACCAGCGGCTACTTCGGCACGAAATCGGTGATAAAAATCGCTCATCGCGATAGCTCCTCTGTGGCTAGTCGACGACCTTGTGCATCTGCATCAAGAACATCGTCCACCGATGTTGGCACAGTAACAACAAACTTTTCCATCACCCGCGACACAAAAATTCCGATCTGAGACCACGTGATTCGACCAGCAAGAAACGCTTCAACCACAATTTCATTGGCAGCTGACAATGCAGCTGGCACAGTGCCCCCTGCTCGACCTGCTGCATAGGCCAAATCAAGACATACAAATGTTTTTCTGTCAGGTGGTTCAAAATCAAGACGCGACAAAGTGGACCAGTCAATGCGCCCGAACGGTGTTGCAATGCGATGCGGATACCCGAGCGCGTAACCGATTGGCAATCTCATATCTGGCATTGACAATTGCGCAATTGTTGAACCGTCGGTGAACTCCACCATTGAGTGCACGACTGATTGTGGATGAACAACAACTTCAATATTGTCGAACGAAGTACCAAATAATTCATGTGCTTCAATTACTTCAAGGCCCTTATTCATGAGAGTGGAAGAGTCGATCGTGATCTTCGGCCCCATCTTCCACGTGGGGTGCGCCAATGCTTCATTGACCGTGACCGTGGCAAGCGATTCGGCTGAACGACCACGGAACGGGCCACCGCTTGCGGTAAGAACGATGCGGGCCACTTCTGATGCTGGACGAGACGATGAGCGCAGACACTGATGGATTGCACAATGTTCGCTATCAACCGGAACCAACTGTGCTCCTGGCGTCGCACGCAGGGGTTGCACTATTGGGCCAGCAGCAATGAGACTTTCTTTATTGGCCAAGCCAAGTGTTTTCCCGGCGCGCAAAGTTTCAAGGGTTACGGATAATCCGGCAAAGCCCACGACGCCGTTGATCACCACATCTGCAACATCAACAACATCTGCAAGGTTTCCTGTGACAGGTATTCCCGCAAGAGCTGCTGCCACAACCGAACGGAGCGTCTCGTCTGTAACAACGACCAGTTCCGGTTTAAGAAGTCGTGCTTGCGCAATCACCGCTTCAGAAGACGAACCAACGGCAAGTGCAGTAACGCGATATTTGTCTGGCTCTGCCAGTACAACTTGAATTGTTTGCGTGCCGATGGACCCAGAAGATCCGGCAATTGCAACGCGAGTTATGCCCAAGGGCTGAGAACCAACATGAGGTAATACACCGCAGGAAGAACGAAGAAGAATCCGTCGAACCTGTCAAGTACTCCACCATGCCCCGCAATGATGGTGCCAAAGTCTTTGACATCAAGATTGCGCTTAAACATTGATTCAACCAGGTCTCCCATTGGAGCCATGATTGCAATAACAATTGTCAATGCAATCCACTCGCCCATGGAGTTCCATGTTCCGTTTTGAGAACCAAACACAATGACTGCAACAAGTGTTGCGATAGCTCCACCAATTGCACCTTCAATGGTCTTATTCGGGCTGATCCATTCACGTAATGGTGTTTTACCAATAGATGCACCGATAAATAATCCACCGACATCATTAGCAATCACACCAATGACAATCATGAATAATGTGTCGGTTCCTGCGTGAGCAAGGCCCCCATTGACTGAATAACGAAGAATCAAAGCAGCGAAGGAACCGAGAAGTCCGATCCATGTCATCGCCATGTTTGTGATTGCAACGTTAGGCATAGGGCCACTATGAACACTGCTGCTACCAATAAACCCAATTGAGGTTGCAAGAAATCCAAATGCAAACACCAGCGGCAATGACGCATCGCCAATCCAATAGGCGGCAATTGGTGCAGCGACGCATGTCAAAATTCCGGCGAACGTTGCAGGCCTATAACCCTTCTCGGTTACTTTGCTGAAGAACTCAACTGCTGCAAGAGCAACAACTGCGACGACAATAAGCATCACTGCGGCTGGACGCCACATGATTGCACCCAAGAAAACTGCAAGAAGAATAAGTCCTGTGGTTACAGCTGTTGGCATGTCACGACCAGTGCTACCACCAGTACCGCGAGGGCCAGAGCGGCGCACTTGCGGTGCGCGACCGCGTGGAACGCCACCTGTGATGTCGCGAGATGGATCAATACCAAAATCTGCAGTTACATCGCGAGACGCACGGCGGCGTTCGTCAGTTGGGTCAGTTCCGATAGTGATGTGGTCGGGACGACGAGTTGGCTCACTTGGTTCTTGGAATGTGCCCCATACATCGGTGTCGTCTTCTGTTGACGGCAATTCGCCAGTTGCAGGCTCTGTCCAATGGGGAAGATTGCCGGTTTCGGCATCACCGAAGCTAAGCACCGGTTCAGCTGTCGGATCGTCAGCAAACTGCACGGTTCCGAAATCAGAACCAAAATCGGTTCCGTATCCGGACGAGTCGTTACTGTCGGTGTTGTCTCGGCGGCGCCAAATGTCATCACTCATGTTGTTCCCCTTTCGGGCGTTCGTTGACAACCATAGTTGCCATCGTTTTTATACCTCGAGCAGCTCATGTTCCTTACGGGCAAAAGCTTTTTCGATTAATTCAATGTGGTCCTGCGTGAGCTTGTCGAGCTCTTTCTCGGCTCTGTCCAATTCGTCTTTCGATATATCCGAGTTCTTCTCTGCAGTTTCCATTTGTTTACGTGCGTCGCGGCGAATGTTCCGCACAGCTATTCGCCCATCTTCAGTCATGTTCTTCACGATTTTTACGTATTCCTTACGGCGCTCTTCGGTGAGCACAGGAATAGATAGACGAATAATGATTCCATCGTTCGAGGGATTAAGGCCAAGGTCACTTTCACGAATTGCCTTTTCAATGGCTCCGAGAGATCCACGATCATGTGGCTTCACCACAAGAGTGCGCGCCTCAGGAACTTGGAATCCGGCCAACTGCTGCAGCGGCACAGTTGATCCGTAGTACTCGACAAGCAACTTCTCGACAAGGCTCGGGCTGGCACGACCAGTACGTACAGACGAGAACTGAGACTGGACATGTTCCACTGCTCGTTCCATCTTGTCAATGGCTTCGAGGGTGGCTTCTTCGATCACCCAACTAGCGTACCTATTTGGTCGCCTCGGAGAATGGACTTGACGTTTCCACGAACCAGGAGGTCAAACACAACGATGGGCAAGTTCTTGTCCATACAGAAGGTGATGGCAGTGGAATCCATGACTTTGAGGCCCTTGGTGATGACATCCATATGACTAATGCGGTCATAACGAGTGGCTGTCTTATCAAGCTTTGGGTCAGCTGTGTAAACACCATCAACCCCAGAGTGCGTGCCCTTCAAGATGACTTGCGCGTCAATTTCAGCTGCGCGCAAGGCGGCTGCTGTATCAGTAGTAAAGAATGGGTTGCCGGTTCCGCCAGCAAGGATGACGACACGGCCTTTTTCAAGGTGGCGCTCAGCGCGACGACGAATATACGGCTCAGCAATCTTTGGCATCTCAATTGCGCTCATGACACGAGAATGTTGACCAGCACGCTCGAGAGCATCTTGCAATGCAAGACCGTTCATCACAGTTGCCAGCATTCCCATGTAATCAGCTTGGGCCTGGTCCATACCTTGACCAGCACCTTTGAGACCGCGCCAGAAGTTTCCACCTCCGACAACGATGGCGATATCTGTGCCTAGTTCTTCGCGAGCTTCACGAACTTCTTCGGCAACTTGCGAAAGAACATTGCTGTCAAGTCCGAAACCCGATGGTTCAGCAAGTGCTTCACCCGAAAGTTTCAGCACAATGCGAGACCAGGCGGGCCGAGTGGACATGTCAGCCGATCTCTACCTGTGCGAAGCGCACTATCTGAGCAGAACCGATGAACTGAGCAATGCTGAGTTTGTCGTCCTTGGCGTATGGCTGTTCAAGAAGACAAATGTCTTTGAAGAAACCATTGACGCGACCTTCAACAACTTTGGCAATTGCTTGTTCGGGCTTTCCTTCGTTACGAGTAACGATTTCAAGTGTTGCGCGCTCTTTTTCGACAACATCTGTTGGCACATCCTCGCGACGCAAATAGCGAGGACGAGCAAACGCGATATGTACGGCAACGTCATGGGCAACTTCTTGAGTTGCTCCGGACATTTCAACAATGACACCATTGACTCCACGACCACCTTGAATGTGGTTGTAAAAATCAAGAACGTTGCCAGATGCAGCTTCAAAGCGAATTGTTTCGCCTACTTCGATTTTTTCCTTCAACGTGATCTTCAAGTCGTCGATCTTTGTCGAGTGATCAGACAGACCTGCTTCACCTTTTTCAAGGATCGATTGAGCCAATGCAGCAGCAGCAGCTTTGAAGCCATCACTCGAAGCAACAAAGTCAGTTTCACTCTTCAATTTGACGATTGAAGCACGAGTTGCTTCAACAATGATTGCGACAACACCTTGAGCGTTTTCGCGATCGTCGCGCTTTGCGCTTGCGGCAAGACCTTTTTCACGAAGCCACTGCTTTGCAGCTTCAATCTCGCCGCCATTTTCTTCAAGTGCCTTTTTGCAATCCATCATTCCGGCGCCAGTTGTTTGGCGAAGGCTCTGAACATCCTTAGCTGTATATGACATGACTACTCCGCTGCTGGTTCGGCTGGCTTTGGCGCTGACAAACGAGCTTCGCGAGATGCTTGTGCTTCTGCTGCCTGACGGCGTGCATCAGCCTGCTGTGCTTCAAACACTGCGTTCTCTTCTGCTGTGCGTTCAACTGGAATAACTTCAGTTGCTGCTGCAGCAGGATTACGCTTCTGGGCAATGAAACGGCCCTCGATAATTGCTTCTGCAATGACACGAGTAAGAAGATCGTTTGAGCGAATTGCATCGTCGTTTCCAGGAATTGGGAACTGAATGAGGTCTGGGTCAACGTTTGAGTCAACAACTGCGATGACTGGAATTCCAAGCTTGTTGGCTTCTGTCACGGCAATGTGTTCTTTAAGCGTGTCGAGTACGAAAATTGCATCTGGACGACGGGCCAGGTGGGAGATACCCGAAAGGTTCTTCTGCAGTTTGTCGAGTTCACGTGTAAGAAGAAGTGCTTCTTTCTTTGGCATGGCTTCAAATTCACCTGATGCCATCATGCGCTCGTACTCTTGCATTTTTGCAACACGCTTCGAGATGGTTTCGAAGTTGGTGAGCATTCCACCCAACCAACGTTCGTTCACGTAGTACATACCGCTTTTCTCGGCGTAGCTACGGATGGGATCTTGTGCCTGCTTCTTTGTTCCGACGAACAAGACAGTGCCACCGTTTGCGACAAGGTCGCGCACGAATGCATAAGCAACCTCAATACGCTCAAGCGTCTGGTCAAGGTTGATGATGTGGATTCCGTTGCGCTCTCCAAAAATGAATTGCTTCATCTTCGGATTCCAACGACGGGTCTGGTGACCAAAGTGCACACCAGCTTCGAGCATTTGACGCATTGATACGACAGCCATGATTTTCTCCTTCTGCGGTTTTCCACACACTGATCCGACGCCGAAGCGACCGCAGATGGCCAGTGTGCAAGGTATTTGCTTGATGTAACACGTACAGATTGCACGCGCTGAACTTGGAAAGTCTATCGGGAGAGGGTCACCGCCCCACAATGACCGACCCTGGACCCACGAGATGCCCCGCCCCGAAACCCAGAAACTGCAACGGGTTCACGTACAAACTATGAACCCTTACCCCGAGATAGAGCTGATCAGAGCTCATCCCAAGGACTTCCCCCGCGGCAACGGTGGACCCAGAGACGACATCAGAACTACTGAGGCGCCCATAGGTAACCCTGACTCCCCTTCCGATGTCTTGAACCACATACAGAACGCGGGCCACCTGGCCAACAAACACGATGACTCCAGCGGTCACTGCCCGAACTGGTGTCCCCGTTGTCGTAGCGATGGTGACACCTCGGTGACCGGCACAGCGCTGACATGCAGGAGCCCGAAACCCATCAATAACGACACCGCGAACCGGAGCAACAGGAGGAACTGGTGGTGACACCGCCAGAAGTACCGCAACGAGCTGCGATATGACACTGAAACCCACATCAGCAATGTGTGCAACGTCAGCACTAGTTGGAAAAGGTCAGCCCATGCCAGCAGCCGCAAGTCGCGAACGCAACTGCAACACTGCCTTTGTATGAATCTGTGAAATACGGCTCTCGGTAACGCCCAACGCTTCGCCTATTTCCGACAGTGTTAAACCATCGTCGTAATATAAGATCAAAATTGCTTGCTCACGTTCGGGAAGTTTGGAAATTTCGGCGCGCATCGCTGCACGCAATTCTCCTTCTTCCATCGCACGACCAGGTTGTAAGTGCGTATCAGATTCAGCAGCTGTTGTATCGAGCGCCACATGGTCAAGAGGGCCTACTGAACCAGCCGCGATATCAGCAAGCCATTTTTCCAACTCATCAGTGGTGATGGAGAGTTCAGCAGAAATTTCTTCGTCAGTTGGCGTGCGTCCATGTTGATGTTCCAGCAATGCGATGGCATCTTGCACAGACCGTGACCGAGAGCGAACAGAACGAGGCACCCAATCGAGTGCGCGAAGCCCGTCGAGAATTGCCCCGCGGATGCGTGGTATCGCATACGTTTCAAATTTTGCACCCTGTGACGGATCAAATCTGTCGATGGCATTCATCAGACCGAAGACGCCGGCACTTACTAAGTCACCTGTATCAACAGTGCGTGGTAATCCTGCAGCAAGACGGCCAGCTACAAATTTCACGAGCGAGGCGTAGTGCACAACCAACCAGTCACGGGCAGTTCCCTCTTCTGATTCATGCCATGCATCCCATGCAGAATCAATTGTGTAGCGAAGTGGGCGTGCGTTCATGCGCGTGGGTGCGATTCTGAATACACGAGACGCAAGCGTTCTTTGCTGACATGCGTGTACCGCTGTGTTGTTGATGCGTCACTATGACCAAGAAGTTCTTGAATGGATCGGGTGTCAGCGCCGTTATCCATGAGATGCGTGGCAAACGAATGGCGTAACGCATGCGGGTGCGTGCCACCAGGAATTTCGGCACGCTCACAGGCTTCGTCGAGAAGGCGCGTGCAATCACGGCGACTTAAGGTGTTTCCACGCGCAGACAAAACAAGAGAAGACCCCGTCGTTTCGCCTGCAACTTCATGACGCACTGTCAACCAGCGACGAATCGCTTCAGTCGCTGGAGCACTCAATGGAACCATTCGTTCTTTAGAGCCCTTACCCATTACTCGCAATGATGACCCATCGGACGACACGCTCTGCAATGTAAGACCACACACCTCAGATACTCGCAAGCCACTGCCATACAAAATTTCCAGAACAACTCGATCGCGAGCTCTGCGCCATTCGGGAGCATCTACATCTTCAGTCGACACAAGACGAGCAACGGTCTCAGCATCTAGTGGTCGCGGCAAGCGGCCCTTCACTGTTGGTGTGTGCACTGCATCGGTGGGATTAGTTTTCGATGTTCCGCTTCGAATCGTCCATGCAAAGTACCGACGCAGCGATGCGACTCGTCGAGCAATTGTGCGAGACGTAGCGCCTCTGTCGTGAAGCGCTGCCAAATATTCGCGGACATGTTCTTTTTCCACCATATTTGGAATAACGGATGGCATCGAGTCAAGCATCCACTCTGCGAACAATTCGACGTCACGGCGATATGCAGCACGAGTGTTTGCTGCTGATGCGGTGAGCGATGACTCAAACTGCGCAATAGCCCACTTCTTCAGACGCCGGTTACGCACAACACAGTCGCCCTTCAGGCTGATGTTCGTCGCAGTGCGACACAGCCCACACGATGACAGATGAGACGGCATGATTCCGTGCGTCGGGTTAGTGAGGGGTTCTGCGCCTTTGCTTGTCTTCATCGTGCGAACACACCACGCAAAATATGTTGACACTGCAGACATTCGTTGCTCGACTGTTTCAACTGAATACCCATCAGCTTCTAGTTGGTCGCAATAATCGACCACCATCGCCTCTGTGACGGAATTGGGGGTCGATGCCTTTTGTTTCACAAAATACGAAGCGGCGTGCGTCAGGTTTGACAGGCGTCCCATTCGCACGGATTCAGCAACAGCAAGAGTTTTGGCGTAGCGCGACAGCTCAAATTGGTCTAAAGCCGAAGACTTGACCCGTGACTGTGCAGCGGCGCTCATGACCTCAACGGTACCCCTGATGGACTACGCCACGAGTGCCTCCCACCATCCGTGTGTATTTGCGACCCACCCTTTGGCTTCCAATCGACCGAGAATGACAGCAACGTTCACCACCGACAATGATGCGTCGAGCGAAATTTCATCCATGCTTCGCGGCACCCTACCGAGTGCAGTCATGACCTGACGTTCGTCATCTTGCAGTGCTGGGCGTCCCTCGCACCAGTCGGTCATATGGCGATGGTCAAGTCCCAAGGCCACGAGAACATCGGTGACATCAGTAACGGGACCACACCCATCTCGAAGAAGATTGTTTGTCCCCTCACACGGAGCAATCCCCGGCGCACCTGGCACTGCCAACACCGTGATGTCACGCTTCATTGCTTCGCGCACAGTAATCATGGACCCACCTGTTGCCCGAGACTCGACCACAACAAGCACTTCACTCAATGCCGCCAAAATACGATTGCGCATTGGGAAACGGTGCGGCTCTGGCGCAGTACCAGGTGGGGACTCACTGATCAATAGGCCTCGCCTGCCCATTTCTCCCCAAATGCGTTCATGTTCAGGCGGGTACACCATGTCGAGACCCGACGCCACAATTGCAATGGGTGGACTTCCCTCTTCTGAACTAAGCGAGAGCGCACCAACATGTGATTCAACGTCAATACCTCTTGCTAATCCAGAGACCACACTGACACCCACGGCTGATAATTGTTTCCCAAGTAGTTGTGCAAAATATTTGCCGCGTTGAGTGGCATGACGTGTGCCAATAATTCCTACGCGTCGATTGCTAAACGCTCCGGCATCACCAATCATGAAGAGAACTCCTGGAGCGCTTGGATCACCAAGTAATGACGGCGGATACGGTGCATCTCGCATTGACACCACAGTCATCGAAGAATCAATACATGCCTCTGCTGTCGAAACAAGCAAGGAGGCATCAACCCCATGCCACGCACGCCACACAGCATCATTGATACCTACGAGCGGTCGTTCTCCCGCCTGCAACATGTCCCACACATGCGAAGGAGTATCAAGAGTTATCAGTCGACGAAGACGAAGTGGTGTTTGTAATGGCAGTGCCGCAAGTGCTGCGCTGTATGTCCATTCGGGATATCTGTTCGCCATGTCTAATGCCTCTCAATTGTTGGAGTGATAGGAACACGCATGCCAAATGCAGCCTCTACCCACTCGGTGTTAACCACGATTTCAGCGCCGTTCATATCAGCAAGAGTTCGTGCAACTCTTCGCACACGGTGATACCCGCGGCCAGAAAGTCGTCCTTCGTCGAGTCGGTCTCGTAGCCATGACATTGCATCACGCGATAGTGGCGCAACCTCATCAAGAAGATCAGCGGGAATCGCCGAGTTCAGACACCCTTGTCTTTGGATACTGAGTTGATGCACACGAGCAACACGTTCGGCAATGACAACACTGCTTTCTCCCGCAGTGCCGCCTGTGAGTTCGGCGGTTGATGGTTTGACAAGCTTGATACGAATGTCAAAACGATCAATGAGTGGACCGCTGAATCGACGAACATACCGTTGCCGAATTGCAATTGCGCACATACATCCGAGCGGAGATGTTTCACCACACGGACATGGGTTTGTCGCAGCAACTAATAAACATCGCGCAGGCATCGTGACCGAAGAATGAGCGCGCGAAATATTGACTACTCCTTCTTCAAGTGGTTGGCGCAATGAGTCAAGAACTGTGGGAGGAAACTCGCCCATCTCGTCGAGAAACAACACACCGTTCGACGCAAGACTCAGTTCGCCAGGCCGAATATGCCCAGACCCTCCACCCACCATTGCCGCCATGGAAATGTTGTGATGCGGTGAGCGAAATGGTGGCGATGAAGCAATGGCACTGCTGACCTGCATTCCAGCCGCACTACGAACCATTGCGCACGTAAACGCTTCGTCTTCTGTGAGTCGTGGAAGAAGTCCGGGTAGTCGTCGTGCCAACATTGATTTGCCAGCTCCAGGTGGCCCCATCATGAGCATGTGATGAAAACCTGAAGCTGCAACTTCAAGCGCCAGCCGCGCACTTGATTGGCCACGGACATCGGCCATATCTGCAATTGCATCTACAACAACATGGGCACTTGGCACAGCAACATTTGGCCACGGTGTTCCATCAACAAGAACTTCAACTAATTCCAATAGCGACGTCACAGGTCGTAATCGTGAGGGACGCGCCAACATCGACTCTGCAGCGGCCGACGCAGCAACAACTACTTCAAATTGCGACACTGCGTCGACAAGCGGAGCCATGCCAGCTGTTGGGCGCAGCGAACCATCAAGCCCTAACTCTGCGATGAACGCACACCGCTCTGCAGCGTCTACCGGCACAATTCCTTCTGCGACCAACAAACCGACCGCAATAGCCAAGTCCATTCCTGCGCCACCCTTGCGTTCGCCACCTCCTGCCAAATTGATTGTTATTCGCCGCAGTGGCCATTCGAAACCACTTGACAACAATGCGGCACGCACACGATCACGTGATTCACGACACCCTTCATCGGGTAGCCCCACCACAGTGAAACCAGGAAGTCCCTTACCGACATGTGCTTCAACTGTTATGGGTGTTCCACGGGTGCCAAAAAGAGTGGCTGATCGGATAGCTGCATACATGTGCTGTCCCCTTTGGGTTCGAGTCTGTGATAATCGACTAGATGTGTGCGAGAAGGACTGCAGTTTTGGCAACAGCCATAGGTTTGATACTTGCGCTATCCGGATGCGCTGCCCCAGCACGAACAGGATCAAGTTTCTGCGCCCAACTTGGTCGCGAATTACCCGCCATTGGTCAGCCAATGGTCACGGGAACCGACGTCTCATCCATGGTGCATCGTTATGAACGACTGCTGAAGCGAGCGCCACTTTCTATTGAGGGTGACTTCGCAATTCTGACCGGGTTGCTACAAGACGCATCACGCGTCGACCCATCTGACAAAGAGGCGCTTCAAAAAATGGCAGATGCAACCTATGCTGCAAATCAATCAGCGTTGAATGTGCGTGACTGGGTGAAGAGCACCTGCGCAGTTGATATCTCAACAGGGCTCAATATTGATCCGCCGCGAGTGCCGACAACGACTATCGCTATGACAACCTCAACGGTTGCTCCGTAGAGATACTTAGCGAATTTCTCCGCGCTTCACGATCACTTTGTCAACAAGGCCGTAATTCTTAGCTTCTTCAGCACTGAACCAATGGTCTCGCTCACTATCGGCCTGAATTTCGGCAACGGTGTGACCAGAGTGATGCGCAATAAGTTCTGCCATGCGCAATTTGATAAAGCGTGACTGCTCAACTTGGATAGCAATGTCTGACGCTTGTCCACGCAAACCAGCAAGAGGCTGATGCATCATGATGCGAGAGTTTGGCAAGGTGTAGCGCTTGCCTTCAGCGCCAGCTGTAAGAAGAAACTGGCCCATAGAAGCTGCAAGCCCCATGCACACTGTCGCAACATTGCAACTAACGAACTGCATGGTGTCGTAGATGGCCATTCCGGCAGTAACCGAGCCACCAGGGCTGTTGATGTACAACCAGATATCCGCATTGGCGTCTTCGCCCTCGAGATAGAGCAACTGAGCGCAGATCTGGTTGGCAATGTCGTCGTTGACATCCGTGCCAAGCATGACGACGCGATTTTTCAGCAATCTCGTGAAAATGTCGGAGCGAGGATCCCCTCCAGTATCGATGGCCATTGGGCTGACAGGAAGTCCAGAAGTACTCATAGTGGCTAAAGGCTACCTGCTCGGCAAGAATAGACCCATGTCATCAACCCCCGACTTCTCGCCCAACACCGATGAACTGGTTGCCAACAACGCCACATTTGTGGCTGACTTTCGCGATGCCGGACTAGCCCTTGCGCCTAAGCGTCATCTCGCAATCGTTGCCTGCATGGACAGCCGAATGGACATCTTCCAGATGCTTGGCCTTGCCCACGGTGATGCTCACATCATTCGTAATGCTGGTGGAGTTGTGACCGATGACGTCATTCGCTCGCTCGTGGTGTCCCAACGCTTGTTGAACACACAAGAAATTATTCTCATTCACCACACAAACTGCGGACTACAAACCATTTCAGATGATGGGTTCAAGAAACAGATTGAAGACGACTGCGGAATCCGACCTAGTTGGGCTATCGAAGCATTCAAGGATCCGCACGACTCAGTTCGTCAATCAATGAACCGACTGGGCCATAGCCCGTTCGTAGTTTTCAAAGACCACATTCGTGGATTCGTTTACGACGTAGAAACTGGTCAACTTCATGAAGTTGACTCAGACCCTCGTCACGTCCCCTAAGAGCGAGACACTCCGCTGACGATGACGACGATGCGTTCGTCATCCGACATGCTGTCACGCATTGCAAGAACGCCAGCAAAACCTGAAATTCCTGTGGCGCACGAATTGAAACCGCCAGTATTGCGCACCAGGTCATACGCACGGTGTAGATGATCTTCTGACACAACGACAGGCGAACCACCCGTGTCTGCCATGGCGTCAAGAACACTGATCCAGTCATAGGTCTCATCATCCAAAATGCCGTCCGCAAACGATGACGGAGTCTCTTCCCATGGCCACATGCATTCATTCCAACGAGGCCCTGCATTGCGCGCCCCACCAGTTGCAATTGCGTTCTTCCATGCACGTTCCAACGGTGCACAACCTTGCGTTTGCACGGCATGCAACTTCGGATGCACTCCTGCAATACGCATCGATGATCCGACACATGCAGCCAACGCTCCGCCGCCAGCTTGTACAAAGATGCGGTCTGCAAAATGGCCCAGATCTTCAGTGATTTCCCACCCAATTGTGCGACCACCGTCAAGACACCACGCGTTCTCTGTGCCCTGCACTCCGAACGGAATCGCACCAGCAGCAACTGCTTCACGGAATCGCAGCACACACGGGTCACCAGGTGGGTCTGTGTCACGTCGAGGACACACAACAATTGTTGCGCCGAGTGTTTCAAGTGTTGCCAGAACAGCAGTCGAAGCAGTTGGCGGAACATGAACCGCGATGGGCCACGACATGGCAGCTGCCAAGGTACTTGCAGCAATCGCCGCATTGCCACATGATGCAATCGCAAGCGATGGACGAGTTGTTAGTGTCCACGGCGCCCGACCCGCAGCTTCCACCATCAACAGGTGAAGTAACTCAGTAAAAATGTGTCGAGCCTTATGCGAACCACCCACATTGGCGGTTTCATCTTTAACCCAAATGCCACCAGTAGCCGAAAACCCGAGAGCTTCTGATAACTCGTCACTTCTTGCTAGTGGAGTGCGCAAAAAGCCAGTGCCCGCACTGCGCGAAACCGCGTCATCGGCTGACGTGATGATAGAGATGCGCTGAGCATCGCTAAGCCCTAGCGACTCCCCCAATGAATCAACCGCCAAATACCGACGAAATGCAAGGTACGGGTTGGCATCATCAGTGGGACGAAAAGGTTCTACCGAAGATTCAAAATGCAGAACGTGATGTCGGTCAGACAGCGATGCATTCGGACACAACCACGACAACGGAGTAGTTATTGATTCACGTGCACCACACACTGCACATACGAGGCCAGTGACCACGCCTGTCATGAATGACTACTTAGTAAAGCGAGCAACGCGCTGGTTGAACTCAGTAATGAGGTTGTCCCACACCGGAGCAAACCCGCGCACTGTGCGCCAGAACGATTGTGAACGACGCGCTTCAAATACGGCAAGCGGAGTGCCTTGTTGTTCCACCCAGGTGTAATAGCCAAGGTTGAAAATGCGGTTGCGCTCACGTTCGGTGCAATCAATCATGTTGTCAGTGCTGACAGAACCAAGATGCTCACTGAAGACTTCTGCCGCATCCAACTCAGAGAAGCCTTTAGGGAAACGAGTAGCAATTGTCTTCTTGCGTTCGCTCGGATACAAGTCGCTGCCATCGGTGGCAATTGTGACGATTGCGTCGTTAGCGCCGTAGCCCAACAACTTTGCCGTCTTAATTGCAGCAAGGACATTACAGATTGCTGAAAAACCAAAGTGCGTGAGTGCCTCAACGAGTTCTGGACTCGCATTGTGACGCTCCGCCAAATACTTCTGACCAGCAGGAGTGTTGAACAACACATCAAGTTCATCAGTCGCTTTGTCGGTTACTGCGACTACAACGTCAGTGTTCATAATGTTCTGAATAAGCGGAATGTGCTTGTCGCCAATTCCTTGAATGTTGTGTTCCCCAAAACCGTTTTCCAACATTGTCGGGCACTCAAGAGCTTCAACAGCAACAATGCGCGTGCCGTAAATATCCTTCAGTCGGTCACCGGCTGCAATAGTGCCGCCAGAGCCAGTGGCAGAAGTAAACGCTGCAAGACGTATATCGGAGTGGCCGTTTGCCTTCACATGCTCAAAGGCATGGGCCAGAGCGCGGCCAGTGACTTCGTAATGGCCGACATGGTTCCCGAATTCACAGAACTGATTAAGAATGAAGTTGCCTGGGTCTTTGGCCATTTCGTTACATGCGTCGTAGATCTCTTTTACGTTGCTCTCGGTTCCAGGAGTACGAACCACGTCTGATTTGTCATCAACCCACTTATCAAGCCAATCAAAACGCTCTTGTGACATACCTGCAGGAAGAACCGCAACTCCACGCGAACCCATAAGACGGCTAATTGCAATTCCGCCGCGTGCATAGTTGCCGGTTGACGGCCAAACGGCGCGATGACGAGTTGGGTCAAATTGACCAGTGATAACTCGTGGCACGAAGCATGAGTACGCAGCAAGCACTTTGTGCGCCGTGATCATGGGGAACCTGTCTCCGAACACAACGATGATTGGTGACTCAACACCAGTCAACGACGGCGGCAATACCACGTGCTCTGGAACGGCAACCGTGTCGCCTGCCATATTGTTGTACCAATGCACGCGAAACAAGTTGCGCGGATCAGCAGCATTCTTATCAACACCCTTCGTGATGTCTTTTGCAATACGGCTTGGCTCGGCGAGTTCTCCGAACATCGGCAGAACAATCTTCTGCTCGGCAAACCTCTTCACACTGTTCTGCAGCGACCCCTCATCCATCACATGGCCAGCGAGCCCCAACTGTTCAGAGAGCACGGAGGCGTCCAGTGTGGAATCAAGCGAAGGGCTACTGGTAATAGTCACCCACACAGTTTGCCACCTCCGAGCCCACCGTCCTCTCTTACATAGCGGTACCCTTCTCATGTCGCCGACGTGGCCCAATTGGCAGAGGCGCCAGGTTTAGGTCCTGGATGTTGAGGGTTCGAGTCCCTCCGTCGGCACTATGGATATTCCTCGTCTTCCGACGCCATGCCCCGTTATAGACCTGTCTGTGATGCGGTCAAACATCGCGGCCATGGCTGCGGTGCATCCAGGTCGCGCATTGCGTCCCCATGTCAAAGCACACAAGTGCTCGGCTATCGCTGCTGAACAAGTTGTCGCAGGTCACACCACTTTTACGTGCGCAACTCCTCGAGAAATTCTCGGACTTGTTGCCGCAGGTGTTGGTGACGACATTTTGCTTGCGAACGAAACAGTCGACCCCGCTCGCCTCTCTGCCCTTGCCGATGCACAATCATCTGCGCTCATCACTGTGGCCGTTGATTCGCTTGAGACGATTCAAGCTGCCTCAACTGCTGGAATTCGTAATGTGCTCATTGATGTCAACGTTGGGCTGCCCCGCTGCGGTTGCACGCCAGAGCAAGCAGGCTCGCTTGCCGACGCAGCACGTTCACTTGGCCTCATTGTTCGTGGGGTGATGGGTTACGAAGGCCACCTGATGATGCTCACTGATCGTCAACAAAAACAAGACAAGGTGTATGAAGCAATGACTTTGCTTGCACATGCGCACAACGATGTTGGCGGCGACATCATGTCTGCTGGTGGCACCGGAACATACGACATGTTCGCTGGCACTGCAGTGAACGAAGTACAAGCTGGCAGTTATGCACTGATGGATTCGCAATACGCACAACTGCAGCATCCTTTTGCGCAATCACTCTGGATTCTTGGCACCGTGATTTCGGTTAATGCCTCATGGGTCGTCATTGATGTTGGCTTGAAGTCTCTCGGTATGGACCATGGCAACCCGACGGTTGACGGTTACAGCGTGTGGTTCTGTTCAGACGAGCACACCACGATTGCTCCGCGTGAAGGCACACCGACACCAAAGGTTGGCGATCGCATTCGAGTCACCCCAGCCCATGTTGACCCCACCATGGCAATGCATTCTCATGCGTATGTCATCGACAACGATGCCGTTATTGATGAGTGGGCAATTGACCTACGGGGTTGGTAACCCAAAAATTCGTGCAAGCAAATCTGGTATTTGAGCGAGAGCACGACCACGATGCGACACAGCGTCTTTTTCTGGCCCTGTCATTTCTGCAAAGGTGCGTCCGTCGCCATCTGCAGGAATAAATAGCGAGTCATACCCAAACCCGCCGGCACCGCTTTCCAATTCTGCAATTGTTCCTGCACATTCGCCACCGACAAAATGAATATCGCCTTTTGATGACACGAGTGCCACCACTGTTCGAAACCGAGCAGACCGATTTGTTACTCCGTCAAGTTTCGCCAACAACAATGCGCGGTTCTCTGCATCCGTCGCCTGTTCTCCGGCAAAACGCGCGCTTCGCACACCAGGCTCCCCATTCAAAGCCGCAACTTCCAGGCCGGTGTCATCAGCTATCGCCCACTCAGACGCATGGTTGGCAATTTCAACTGCCTTAATGATGGCGTTGCCTTCAAGCGTTGGAGCATCTTCATCAATGTCGCCAATATCTGAGGGACGCGCAACGAGATCAACCCACGACGGCAACATCCGTGCAAGTTCTTCAACTTTGTGCGGGTTAGCGCTTGCGCACACGATCCGCATAGCGCTAGTTATCGCGAGATCGGGCGAGACACAGGTGCCTCTGCCAAAAGATCTGACTGCAACGAAAAGATACGGCCAAGACCGATATCTGCAAGTCCCAACAACTGATCAAGATCAGGACGAGAAAATGCAACACCTTCTGCTGTGCCTTGCACTTCTACAAACTTTGCTTCGCCACCAGCTGCAGGACGCAACATCACAACGTTCATGTCTACTTCTGCAGATGAATCTTCGATGTATGGAAGGTCAAGAACTGGCACGCCGTTACAAATGCCCACAGAGATTGCCGCAACATATGAATGAAGTGGATTTTCTTTGATTGAACCGTTTTGCACCAAACGTGTCATTGCATCATGCAAAGCAATGAAACCACCACAGATACTTGCGGTACGTGTTCCGCCATCTGCCTGCAACACATCGCAGTCAACAACAACTTGACGCTCTCCTAGAGCGCGCATGTCACATGCCGCACGAAACGAGCGGCCAATGAGTCGCTGAATTTCTACAGTGCGTCCGCTTTGCTTACCTTTGGCAGCTTCGCGATCTACGCGCTCTGGCGACGAACCAGGGAGCATCGAGTATTCAGCTGTCACCCAACCTTTTCCAGAGCCCTTCATCCAGCGAGGCACATCTTCATCAATCGATGCTGTGCACAACACGCGGGTACGACCAAATGACACCAAGACCGAACCGGCAGCCATGTCGGTGAAATCGCGTTGGAATGAAATAGGTCGCAGTTGGTCTACTGCGCGTCCGTCTGGTCGTGTCATGGCTTATTCCTTTGTAGTGGGCGCATTATGTCTAGTCGGTTTTTGATCGTTTCCACGGACTTGCCGAAGATAATTCTGGTCCGAGCAATCTGCGCCCGAAATCTGCAAACCATTCGACGTCTCCCGATGACAAGAACGTGTGATGTCCGTCGGCACGCGATGAAGACCGGAGGTTCAATGCGTCAAGCATCACAGCAAGGGCGAAGGCCGTTTCGTCTGCACTAGAGACCAGCACTACGTCTGGGCCCATCACTTCACTGATGACGCGAGACAAGAATGGGTAATGAGTGCAACCCAGTAGTAGCGCATCAATATTGGCTACAACGACTGGTGCCAGCAAGCGTTCAGCAAGCAACATCACTTCGTCTCCACTTGTCTGCCCGCGTTCGACAAATTCGACAAATCCTGGGCATGCACATGCAGTTAACGACAACGAAGAATCGATATCGGCAAGTGCTCGCTGATACGCACCCGATGAAATTGTGCCGACAGTTCCGATAACACCAACACGCCTTGATCGCGATGCCAACGACAACGCATGTGCTCCAGGCTCGACAACACTGACAACAGGTACGGGCAGTTCCCCAGACAATTCGGTAAATGCTGCAGCCGATGCAGTGTTGCACGCAACAACAATTGCTTTCACGTTGTGGTCGTGAACCAAACTCCATGCGAGCTCGCGTGCAAACTCACGCACCTCACCAGCTGGTCTGGGGCCATACGGGTATCGGCCAGTGTCTCCGATATACACGAGGTCTTCAGACGGCAACACATCGATCACCGCGCGAGCAACGGTGAGACCTCCGAAGCCGGAGTCAAACATCCCAATTGGGCGATTGTCGGTCCCGGTCATCTCTTCAGGCTAGGCGTAGTGTCGTATCCCATGCTTGCTGCCACACTTCTCGCCCTTGCTGCAGCGGTGTTACACGCAGGCTGGAACCTGTGGGTCAAACAGAGCGAAGATCGCTGGATTGCCCTGTGGGGCCAAATGACGTGTGCCGGAATCATGTGCTCAGTCCTTCTTGTTGCTCTTGGCGGAGCCAACAACATTGCATGGTGGCCCGTGGCAGCAAGTGCCACGATTCATTCGTTCTATGCCGTATTTCTTGCTCGTGCATACAACCTCGGCGACTTCTCAGTGGCTTATCCCATTGCTCGCGGCACCGGAGCACTTGTTGCAGCGATCGGTGGCGTTCTGTTCTTGTCTGACCACTTATCTGTTTTGATGTTCGTCGGAATCGGCATTGCAGTACTCGGCATTCTCTTGCTCGCTGGACCTGCAGATAACTCACACGTTCGAGCAGCGCTTATGGTCTCAGCAACAATTGGCGCCTACTCCGCGATCGATAGTTATGGCTCTCGCCATATGGGTGGAAATTTGTATCCCTTGCTTTTGTTTATGGGTAGCGGAATCACGATGTCGACATATGGCTTTGCAACAGGTCGACGTCACGACATGGCTATTGCGCTCGCTTCAACATGGAAACGATTCTGTATTGCGGGTGTCGCATCGGTTGCCACGTATTGGATGGTGCTGATTGCTGTTCAAAAAGCGCCCGTTGGCTACGTGACAGCGCTACGCGAATCAAGTGTTGTCATTGTTGCGCTAGTAGGCACTCGCTACCTTGGCGAAAAAGACATGAAGCGACGCGTTTTTGCTGCGTGCATTGTGGTTGCCGGACTCGGCGTTCTGATAGCTGGTCGCTAATTAGAAGTAAATGATCTTTTCGGCGCTTGCTTCAGCTTCATCAAGATCTGCTGTGTATGCACCAGTCGACAAATACTTCCAGCCACCATCACACACGATGAACACAATGGTTCCTTCGTTGATTTCGCTCGCTACTTTTACTGCACCGGCAAGCGATGCTCCTGCAGAAATGCCGGCAAAGATTCCGCACTCTTGCACCAATCGACGTGCCCATTCGATTGACTCTCGAGGACGAACAACGCGCTTGCGGTCGAGAACATCACGTCCGTGCCAATTTTCGAACACTGGCGGAATGTAGCCATCTTCTATGTTGCGCAATCCTTCGACACGCTCTCCAAGTGGAGGCTCAACAGCAATGATTTTGATATCTGGATTTTGTTGTTTGAGAAATGTTCCAACACCCATCAAGGTTCCGCTTGTGCCTAACCCAGCAACAAAGTGAGTGATTTCAGGGCAATCGCGCCAGATCTCTGGGCCAGTACCTTCAAAATGTGCGCGCGGGTTTGCATCGTTTGCGTACTGATACAAGAAGCACCATTCAGGATGCTGTGCAGCCATCTCTTGTGCACGACTCACTGCACCATTCGATCCTTCTTCACCAGGAGTGAGAATGATGTCTGCACCAAACACTTCAAGCATCTGGCGACGTTCAATGCTGACTGATGTCGGCATGAGAATAGTGATTGGGTAGCCCTTCATCTTTGCAATGGCAGCTAACGCAATTCCGGTGTTGCCCGACGATGGTTCAAGAATGCGCTGGCCAGGAACCAAACGGCCTGTGCGCTCTGCATCTTCGATCATTGATTTAGCAATGCGATCTTTCACAGAACCGAAAGGGTTCTGGCTTTCCAATTTCGCCACTAAGCGCACATTGGGGTTTGGCGACAAAATCGATACATCAACCATCGGAGTATTACCCACGAGTTCGAGCGAATTCTGCATCACAAAAACGGATCCGCCATTTCGGCGAACATCAGCAATGGACATGTGCGCCTCCTATGGCTGTGTCTGGTTACCTCATGCAACCCATCGGGCTCTCGGGCTATTCCCGACAACTCTGGTCATAATTGTAACCCTTTGATTACCGAGTTGTCACCCCTTGATTACAAGGGAACGATGGTCTCTTCAGAGATCTGCTCGCCCACAATGCGATAGGCCCGCGATTCGGGCGCTCCCCGCTTCAGGCTGACAATGATGTAGTGCCAGTCGGGATCTGGCGCCTGAGCCACATCGGTGGGGCTGGGGTACGGATCTGTGTGGGTATGGCTATGGACGCATCCGATGATGTCGAATCCTTCGGCTTCAGCAGCCAACTCTGCGCGCAAGTGCTCTTTCGGATCAATGGTGTACACCTTTGCACTGTGGGCCACATTCGTGGTTGCCACAAAACGGGCGACGCGATTCGAGGCACGGTCGCCAATGAGAAGGCCACATGCCTCTTCGGGAAAACAGTGATACGCATGCGCAGCCATGGCCTTAATGGCGCCGGACGGGACAAACAGTTGCGGAGAAAGAGACTCAGACATCGATGCGAAGGCTAGCGGTACGCTTCGGTACCCATATGGCAAAGAGCCCTAATACCAACTTGGCGACCAATCGCAAGGCGCGGCACGACTACGAGATTCTTGATGTAGTTGAGGCTGGCATTGTGCTGCTCGGAAGCGAAGTGAAAAGCCTGCGCGGGGGCATGGTGCAATTGGTAGACGCCTATGCCCGAGTGATTGATGGCGAAATGTGGCTCGACGGGGTTCATATCTCGCCCTACCGATTCGCAGTGGGTGCCGGTGCACACGACCCTGACCGGGCACGCAAGTTGTTATTGCATCGTTCTGAAATCGAACGGCTCCATGACCGCGTTGCACGCGAACGCTTGTCGCTTGTTCCGCTTGCCATCAAGTTGGTTGACGGCAAGGTCAAAGTAGAACTTGCTCTTGCACGTGGTCGCCGCAAAGGCGACAAACGCCAAGTCATTGCCGAACGCGATGTGCAACGCGAAATGCAACGCTCTCTTGGCCGCCAACG
>JAPKZY010000022.1 GCA_026393535.1 Actinomycetota bacterium
CGTCACTTTGACAAACGGCGACATCATTGATGCTGATGTTGTGATCGTAGGCATTGGTGTAGCGCCTGCCACACAGTGGTGCAGCGAGAGTGGTCTCACCATTGACGATGGCATCGTGTGTGATGCAAACCTCAATGCCGGCCCAGCAAATGTGTTTGTTGCTGGTGATGTTCTGCGTTGGCCAAACGGCATGTTCAAAGACATTGAAGCAACGATGCGGGTTGAGCACTGGACCAATGCCGCTGAACAAGGCGCAATAGCTGCTCAAAACCTTCTGGCAACATTACGCAGTGAACAAATACAGCCGTATTCCGCTGTGCCTTTTTTCTGGAGCGATCAATTCGACGCCCGCATCCAGTTCCTTGGTCGTGCCTTCGCAACATCCACTGTTGATGTAGTTGCCGGCAGTGTTGCTGACGGCAGATGGTGCGCCATGTACAGCACGAATGATCGCTTAACGGGTGTTCTCGGAGTCAGCATGCCAAAGCTGGTGATGCCAAGCCGTGCAATGTTGTCTACCTACACGTCTCGCTACGACGCACTGCAACACTTCGCAACCGTGGTAGCTGCTCAAAATAAGTAAGTTGTAGTTATGGCATTGCCCGACGCAGACCGACTTGATGCATGGCGGTCATTCCTCACGGCTCATGCAGCAATGAACAAGATGCTGTCTCGCGCTCTTGAAGAAGACGAAGGCCTGCAACTGCCATGGTTCGAGATTCTTGATGCTTTAGCCATGAGCGATGAGAAGTCCTTGCGATTCAATGACTTGGCTGAGCGCGTGATGACGAATCCTTCCAGCCTTTCGCGCCAAATTGACAAGCTTGAAGACAAGCAATACGTGGCTCGCGAGAAATCGGTTGCAGATGATGGCCGCGCAATAGTGCTTGTGCTCACGCCCACTGGTCACGATGTCTGGAAATCTGCCAGCACTACCTATTACCGCATAGTGCGTCGAGTGTTCACCAGTTGGCTCACAGAAACAGATGTCGTTGCCCTACACAGAGTCTTTAGCAAGGTTCTCGAAGCCGAGTGAAGATAGGTCATTTTCTCTGACTTTGGTGAAGGTGAGCGTAACGGTAAGACTTTGGGTGTCGTTCCCGACGCCGAAAGGGCAATATGCAAAACGCAGTCATCGTTGACACACTTCGAACACCGCTCGGAAAACGAAACGGCCGCCTCAAAGATTGGCACCCCGTTGATCTTGCTGGTGTTGTATTGCGCGAACTCGTCGCACGCAACGGCATCGACCCCACACAAATAGACGACGTCATCATGGGATGCGTCATGCAAGTGGGCGAGCAGAGCCTCAACATCGCACGTAACGCAGTTCTTGCTGCGGGGCTGCCAGAGACAATTCCTGGTACCACCGTTGACCGCCAGTGCGGTTCAAGCCAACAAGCTGCCCACTTTGCAGCACAAGGCGTTATGGCCGGCGCATACGACATCGTTATTGCAGCAGGCGTTGAAGTCATGACCCGTGTTCCTATGGGTTCTGCAGTTGCTGA
>JAPKZY010000050.1 GCA_026393535.1 Actinomycetota bacterium
CCGAGCTGCCCGTAGCTATTGTCACCCCAGCACTTAAGACCGTTTGAGACGATTGCACAACCACCAGAGAAAGTTTTTGGTGTGTTCGTTGACTGGTCCCAAGCTGAAGTATTGAAAGTGTCGATCTTTGTAGCTGACGCAACGGACGTTCCGATCAACGTTTGTGCATCGAATGTTGGGATGCTTGTTTTTTGCGGCTGGCAACCTGTGCACCCGATCGGGGTTGATTCAGATTCAGTTGAAGTGATTTTGTACAACGCAGCGGTATCAGGGTCAGCGGCGCGCACGGGGCTGGCCGGTGAAGTCGCGAGTGTGACGAGAGATCCCGCCGCAAGTGCGAAGAGGACGACAAGGGAACGGGTCTTTTTGTTCATATGTGAAATCTACCTACTCACTATTGGTGAGGGAAGACTCTGGGCTCAGAATTCACATAAATAATCGCCAATGGTTACGGATGCCTAACCTAAGAAAATTAGGCAATATCGCCGGGGGCGATTGGCTGATCATTCTCCACCCGAGAGGCGCGTAAAGCAATCCATATAAAGAGGAACTGAAATGGCAGGCGGGCCCACGAGATGAACTGCTGGGAAGCTGCTTCATTGCGCCAGTCCCAGACCATGTAGAGATTGGCGGGGTACACGGCGATAAATAGCCAAGCAGCGGCAATTGCACCAGTTCGTCGAGTGGATGGACGAATCAGGGCTATTGCGATCGCGAGTTCGGCCGTACCACTTATATAGGTCCAAAATGCGCGACTGGGCGGAAGCCAAGGCGGAACGATGTCGTTGAAGAACGAAGGGCTTGCGAAATGCATGATGCCGGCCAGGCCAAGAAATAGAGCGAGAACTTTGGCAAGACGGTTTGGGTTCATTCTGCGTTTTCGGAAAGGACGAACTGCAGGGCAGCGTCAGCGGATGGAGAAGGAAGTGACCAGATGAGGTCACGCAACAAAATGGCTTCGTTGACATTCAACGACAAACGGCGCATGCCTTCATGAAGCCTGTTGATTGCAGTGATGTACGCCTCGGGGCGATGAATGTTTGGATTACGCGCAAGCTCATCGCGATAGATACTGGCAATAGCGGTGAGGCCTGAACGAAGCTCGTCAGTGCGGTACCGACGGATCTCGCGTTTGTGACGATCTTCCAACATTTTTTTACCACCGCGTTTCACACCCATGAGCGCAAGAGTCTTTTCGGTGTCAACAACTTCTTGTGCATGTTGGTTGCTAAGAGGCTCAACTGCATCATCGATGAGCGCAAGTATTTGTTCAACGATGGCAGCAACTGTTGCACCAGTGCCGTCGATACGGCGAGGAATGTTGGCGAAGAAATCGCGACGTTGTGCAAGTTGCGGATCTGATGCAAGTAACTTTGCGCGTGACATGCTGCCGGCTGAGGATTGCGCTGCCGCATTAGCAAGAGCGGGAGCGATGCCCGAATTGATAAGAGCCTGTTCAATGTCTGCATTCTCAAGTAATCCAAAGTGCACTGTGAGACACCGTGACGCAATGGTGGCTAACGAATCATCAACTTGTTCGGCGAGCATGATGAAGAAAACTCCGGACGGTGGTTCTTCAACAGTCTTGAGAAGTTTAGCTGCGGTTGCTGGTGCCATGAGATTTACTTCATGCACGATGATGACTTTGCGAGAACCTTCACTAGGGGTGATTGATGCGATCTTAATAATGTCTTCTGCTTGTTCTTTCAGAATTGAAGCACCATCGCGACGCACTTCATGGACATCAGGGTGTGCGCCACGCATCGCCATTTCATTAATGCGTTCTGTTGGATCATCCGAACCCGACAACAACATGGCAGCGAATGCGCGAGATGCTTCTTCTTTGCCGCACCCTTCTGTGCCTACAAGGAGATATGCATGAACGGGAGAGACGGCGGCGTGCTGCAGTTGTTGAATGGCACGTCCTTGGCCAACCACTGAATCCCATACTGATGCCATGTAGGCAGGTTACTAATTCAGTCTGTCAAGCACGGCAACGCGAATAGCTGCCTCGACATCGTCCTTCGGAACGGTGCCATCAACGACGATCCATCGGCCGGGGTCGGCTTCGCGCAATTCGGTGAAGCCATCATTGATGCGGGCGAAGAAATCAGCGCCTTCACGTTCGAATCGATCAAGGTCTCTCTTGGCAAGTCGTTCATTCAGGATGTCGGTGGGAACTGAGATAAAGACAACCATGTCAGGCAGACGGCCGTTCAGTGCCCAGGTAGAGATATTTAAAAGGTCTGGCGTGCCGAGGCGACGGCCATACCCCTGGTAGGCGAGTGTTGAATAGATAGACCGATCACTGACAACGTGTTGTCCACGATCTAAAGCAGGTTGCACAATTTCAGACATGTGTTGTGCGCGATCAGCAGCCATCAATAACGCTTCAGTGCGTGGTGACAGATCTGTATTTTCAGGGTCTGCCAAGATTGCGCGAAGAAGGGCACCGATTCGTGTGCCACCGGGTTCACGAGTGAGTACAGCATTGAGATGGTCGCCAAGACGTTTGGTGTGCGTGCTTTTCCCGCAGCCCTCTAAGCCTTCAAGCGCAATGTATGCCGGAGTGTTCACTCGACATCCGAAGAAGTTGGTGCAGCCTTTTTCTTAGGAGCAGCTTTCTTTGCTGCGGCCTTCTTGGCTGGCGCTTTCTTTGCTGCAGCTTTTTTCACAGCGGTTTTCTTGGCCGGAGCCTTTTTCGCGGCAACTTTACGGCCACCGGCTTTCTTCTTCTTTGGTCCGCCGTTTGCCTCGATGTACTCGCGTCGCAATTGCAATAGTTCATATGCGCGTTCGTTGGTCATCTGTTCCATGCGGTCACCACGGGTGAGTCCGGCATTCGTTTCGCCGTCGGTGATGTAATCGCCAAACTTTCCTTCTTTACCGACAACTGGTTTTTCACTTGCAGGGTCAATACCGAATTCACGAAGTGGTGGCTTTGCAGCAGCGCGACCTTTGCCAAACACGCGCGGTGTTGCAAGAAGTGCAAGTGCTTCTTCCAATGTGACAGTAAGAAGTTGCTCTTCAGTTTGTAGCGTGCGGCTTTCTTTGCCCTTGTTCACGTATGGACCGTAGCGACCATTTTGTGCAGTGATTAGCTCGCCATCGGTGGGGTCTGCACCAACTGTGCGAGGTAATGACAACAGGTCAAGTGCATCTTGCATCGACAACCGGTCAATGTTCATTGTTTTGAACAATGAAGTCATCTTTGGCTTTTCCATGCCTTCTGGTGGAACATCCATGGTTCCCCATTGAACGTATGGACCGTAGCGACCTGACTTTGCAAACACGGGGTAGCCCTCGTGTTCACCCATTGGGGTGTCGCCCTTTGGTGCTTTCAATAATGTGACAGCGGCATCAAGAGTGAGCTCGTCTGGTGTCATTGTGTCGGGAACGCTTGCAGTGTTTTCACCGGAACGAACATATGGTCCGTACAAACCTGGCTTGACGATTACAACTTCACCGGTGTCGGGGTGTGCGCCGAGTTCAAACGTATTGACAGCAGCTGCATCGATTGAGCCGCCTTCGAGTTTGGCTGTGACTATTCCGTGCAGACCTTCTTTACCGTCTGTGCCGAAATAGAAATCATGAAGCCATGTTCCCTTTTTCACTTCACCATTTGCAATGGCGTCGAGTCCATTTTCAAGTTTGGCTGTGAATTCATAATCAACAAGAGTGTCGAAGTTCTCTTCTAACAAACGAATAACAGAAAATGCGGTCCATGTAGGAACCAATGATGTTCCCTTCTTCCATAAGTAATGGCCACGATCAACCATGGTGGAAATAATGCTTGCCCATGTTGATGGACGGCCAATTCCCTTACTTTCTAGTTCCTTTACCAATGATGCTTCGGTATAGCGAGGAGGGGGAGTTGTGGAGTGCGACGTTGGTGAGTACTCACTGACTGGAACGTTTTGACCTGGCGTAAGGATGGGAAGCAACAATGCGTTTTCGTCGTCTGCCGGAGTTTCGTCTTCGTCGCGAGATTCTTCGTATGCCTGACGGTAACCAGGGAACGTAATAGTGGTACCACTAGCTGAGAATTCACAGTCAGTGCGTTGAGCATCGGCTGCTGTTGCACCAAGACGCACGCTGACAGTTGTGCCGAGTGTGTCTGACATTTGCGAAGCAAGTGTGCGCTGCCAAATAAGTCGGTACACGCCAGCATCTTGTCCGCGTAGTTCGCCACCGAGTTGTTCTGGTGAGCGCAATGGCAATGCAGGACGAATTGCCTCGTGAGCTTCTTGTGCATTCTTTACTTTTGAATTGTGTTTACGTGGGCCATCAGTGAGGAACTGCTTGCCATAGTCACGTTGTACATATGAGCGCACTTCATTGATTGCTTCGTCAGACAATGAAATGGAGTCGGTACGCATATACGTAATGAATCCACGCTCATACAAACTCTGTGCTGCACTCATTACCTGACGGCTAGACAAGCGTAATTTACGGCCAGCCTCTTGTTGCAGTGTGCTGGTAGTAAATGGAGGCTTCGGTGACGAACGGTATGGCTTTTCATCAACTGTGCGAACAACAAGATCAACTTTGGCGAGGCCCGCTGTTATTTCAGCGCCACGTGCTGCAGTAAGAATGGTGACGTCTGGGTTGACAACACCTTGTTCGGAGAAATCTTTACCAGTAGCAATGCGAGTGCCATTTACAGAAAGCAATTTCGCAGTAAATGAAGGAGTGGTGTCTGTTTCTGCTTCCAGAGAGAAGTAGTCAGCTGAAATAAATTTGATGCGCTGCCACTCGCGTTCAACGATGAGGCGAAGAGCTGGGCTCTGCACGCGACCCGCTGACAGCCCGCGGTTAACGCGACGCCACAACACAGGCGACACTTCGTAGCCGAACAAGCGGTCGAGGATGCGGCGAGTTTCTGCAGCATCAACAAGTGGCTGATCAAGTTCGCGAGGGTTCGCGACCGCTTCTTGAATGGACTTCGCGTTGATTTCGTGGAACACCATGCGGTGAACAGGAACTTTCGGCTTGAGGTGTTGCAGCAGGTGCCACGAGATTGATTCGCCTTCTCTGTCTTCGTCCGTTGCTAGATATAAGGCATCAGAAGTCTTGAGTAAATCTTTGAGTTCCTTGACAACAGTGCGACCGCGTTCGGTGAGCTCATAAGTAGGTGCGAATCCGTTGTCGACGTCGACTGCCATTCCTTTGCTTGGAAGGTCGGCAATATGGCCGACTGAAGCGCGGACGTTGAACTCCGGCCCGAGGTATTGGGAGATCGTTTTTGCCTTTGCGGGGGACTCAACTATTACGAGAAACTTGGCCATATCTTTTTCAGGGCTATGTGATTTGCTACCCCCTTGTCAAGGCAATAGGCGCAAACCCTTATTTCATGAGGGTATCGGGGCCGGCTTCGTGTGGTGCGTGCCTTCCACATTGATCTTTGGCAGCAAGCGATCAAGCCAGGCCGGCATCCACCAGTTGCGGGCGCCGAGCAATTCCATGGTGGCTGGGACCAGGACCATTCGAACGATGGTGGCGTCGAAAAAAACAGCCACAGCCATGCCAAGGCCAAATAGTTTCAATTGGCGGTCGTTACCAAGGACAAAGGCACCGAAAACACAGACCATGATAAGGGCGGCAGCGGTGATGACACGGGCGGTTGCCGCCACTCCGTCGGCAACGGCAGATGTGTTATCGCCAGTGCGGTTGAATTCTTCTTTGATGCGCGAGAGCAAAAACACTTCGTAGTCCATCGATAACCCGAACACGATGGCGAACAAGAACATTGGTGCCCACGCTTCGATTGGTCCTGGTTTGCCAACACCGATGAGTTCTGCGCCCCATCCCCATTGGAAGACAGCAACGATGACACCGTATGCAGCACCAACAGATAACAAATTCATAAGAACTGCTTTGATGGGAACAAGCACACTGCGGAACACTGCCATTAATAGAAGGAATGACAGCAACAAGACAATTCCAATAAGAAATGGCAGGCGTTTTGCGAGGTAATCAGAAAAATCAACAGAGCTGGCGGTAAATCCAGTTACTTGTGCTGCAACTCCAGTAGATGGAATGACAGTGTCTCGTAACGCGTGAACTAAATCTGATGTGGCTTCATCTTGTGGCGCTGATGTTGGATAGGCCACGAGTAATGCAACTGAGTCGCTATCCAGTGGGGCTACCCCCGCATATGCAATGCCGGGAGTTTTATTAATAACAGTGAGGAATGACTTCAATTTGGCGGATTCCTTCACTGTGTCGCCAGTGACAACAATGTACAACGGGCCACTGAAGCCTGGTCCGAATCCTTCAGACAGCATGTCGTATGCCTTGCGCACATCTGCAGTCTTTGGAGCGTTGCCTGCATCTCCAAAACCCAAACGAATGGACAGCATGGGAACAGAGAGAATGACGAGAAAGAGTGATGAAGCCACAAATGAAATCCATGGTTTGTGTTGCACGATACGGCTCCAACGCCACCAGATTGTGTTCTGGTGGTCATTTTGCGCGCGGTGAGGAATGGCGACACGCAATGTGGGAATAATAAAACGCGTGAGTTGACTAGCAAATGCAAGGCCAACACCAATTGCTAAGACAAGAAAATTCTTTGTGAATACAGCAATAAAACCACTGAGAACAAAAGCTGTAAGTGAAATGACTGCTGCTCGAGAAGTTGTGTCAATGCGCTCACCGACCATTGCGAGAAGTGCAGGGAGCAATGTGATGGAAGCAACAATCATGACAGCAACCGCAGTTCCCATGCCTACTGCTAATCCGGTGACGAATGAAAGCCCAATGGTGAGAAGTCCTACGGCTGCGACGATGACGGTAATGCCGGCAAACACCACAGCCCGACCAGACGTATCAATAGCTTCAACGATTGCCTCTTCTACTGATAATCCGTCGTGGAGCCCTTCACGAAAACGCGTCACAATAAATAACGCATAGTCAATACCGACTCCTAAGCCAATCATTCCAACCATCGATGTCACTGCATCAGGCATTGATATGAAGTGACTAAGAATTCCAACGATGCTTGTGGCAATGATGAGACCAATCAGCGCAATGCTGATGGGAAGACCCATTGCGATGACAGATCCGAAAGCAAGAACCAAAATTAGGATGGCAGCTAACACACCCAGTGCTTCAGATTCAGGTAGCTGCACCTCTTCAAAGATTGCACCGCCGTAACCAATTTCTATTCCAGCAGCTCGTGCTGGTGCAGTCGCTGTTTTTATTTGAGTACTAAGCGCCTTATATTCTTCTTGATTCTTACGTGGAACATTGACCTCAGAAAATGCGATCTTTTGATCCTTACTGATTTGATTTTTCAAAACAAAAGGAGAAGTAATATCAACATCTTTGATTGCATCAACTGCGGCTATTGCTTCTGAAATTGTTTTTCTTACCTGCGGTTCATCAATTGATGACGTGGTTCGAAAGACCAATTGTGAGGATTGACCGCCTTGATTGGGGTTGGCGCGAGCAAGAACGCTCTCAGCTTGGCTTGCTTCACTTGATGGCATGCTCATTTCGGTGTGGAAATCTGGGCCGATTGCTGAACTGGCAAGAACCATAGCGATGGCAAGTGGAATCCAGATTACAAAAACAACGATGCGCTTATGGCGCACGCAAAAACGGGCAAGAGAAGAGAGCATGGGGGGTCCAGTTCAAAAAGGTCTTCATTAGGATACGAAATAGAACACTGCGATGGCGACACGGCGGTACCGTTTCGGTAGATGGAAACACAAGTCACACCGCCGAATATGCCTGAAAATCAGGTGTTGTCTGGCCGTATCACCCGCTTAGATCGCGGGTGGAGCACGGTGTTATTAGATACCGCAGAGACCATCCGGGTGCGCAATATTGGCGTGGAAGTTGCTGTTGGCGACATGGTGTCAGTCTCATCTGATTTTGAACGTATAGATATGGTGCATCCGCGTCGTAGTGCTTTAACCCGGCGTAACTCATTTGAAGGTGCACGAGGCATGCGTCAGATTGTTGCTTCCAATATTGACACCGTCTTTTTAGTTCATTCTGTTAACTCTCCGCCGAACCAACGTCGACTAGAACGCGAGTTGGTGCTGGCGTTTGATAGTGGAGCAACGCCTGTTCTTGTATTGACAAAAACTGACACTATTAGCCCCGATGCAGCTGAAGCAGCTCGGGCAGTATTTGCAGAAATTACCTTTGATGTTGACATTGCATTGGTTAGTTCTGTAACTGGCGAAGGCTTAGAAAAGATTCGCGCATACGCACGACCACACACCACGATTGTATTTATCGGTGCCAGTGGAGTTGGTAAGTCAACTTTGGTTAACGCGCTTGTCGGTTACGAGATACAACGAACAGCTGAAGTGCGTGAAGATGATCAACGTGGTCGTCACACCACAGTTGCTGCCGAATTGATTGCATTGCCAGGTGATGCATGGTTGCTTGATACGCCAGGATTACGTGCAGTGACCTTGTGGACAAGTAGTGACGGAATTGAGCGCGCATTCCCTGATGTGTTTGATTTGGCTGGTTCGTGCAGATTCCGCGATTGCAAACATCTCGATGAGCCGGATTGTGCTGTTACTGCAGCGATAACGGCCGGGACTCTGCCAGCTGTACGGCTTGAATCAATGCGCCGGTTGGTAGCGGAAGAACTCAACGTTGAAGAAGAACAAGCGGAGCGTGAACGTCAAGAAAATCGCCGCGGGTTCCGAAAAACTGTTAAGCCGCTGGAATAGGGAATTGCAATCCGACGATTGCTCCACCGCCTGCATTGTCTAAGACATATGCACTGGCATTGTGATCTATAGCGAATTGCGACACGATTGATAAACCAAGACCGGAGCCAGGCATGGATCGCGTAGCAGTTGCTCTGTAGAAACGGTCAAACACAAGGGGCTTGTCAGCATCAGAAATCCCGATGCCCTTATCGCGGACTTCCACACGGTATGAGCCAATATGGATTTCTATTTCGGAACCATCGTTAGTGAACTTGACGGCGTTATCAACCAAGTTGCTCAGTGCTCGTTCGAGTTGATTCGGGCGTGCAACAACGGTTGTGCCAGGAGTCGTGTGAACAGTGACCGGTGCCCCGGATCGACGTAAAGCGCGAGTTGCAACTTCTTGTGCAACATCTGAAAGGTCAATAGGTACCGGTTCTTCTGTGGTGCGATTATCGATTGCCAATGCGCTCAATTCAGCGCTGAGATCTGCAAGTTCATCAACTTCTGCGCGCATGTCGGCAAGAATGGATGTGCGGTCAGCATCTGACAATGAGCCACGCTCTAGCAATTCGGTGTTCGCACGAAGGCTGGTTAATGGTGTGCGAAGTTCATGACTTGCATCTTGTACTAGTTGTCGCTGACGGGCAACACTGCCTCGCAATGCCTCAAGCATGGTGTTGAAACTGGTGGCTAATTGCGCTACTTCGTCTCTGCCTGACACGATGATGGTGCGGTCTAAGTCTTGTGTAGCTGCGATTGATTCGGCAGTGAGCGCCAAGTCTTCAATGGGCTTACTGATGCGTCGAGCAAAGAGCCATCCGAACAATGCCGAGATAACAACTGCGATAGCTGCATAGATGGGAAACCATGTACGCATGCCACGTTGTGCATTCAAAATTATTTGCGTATCTTTAGCAACTTGAATCAGTGAACCATCATTTGCAAGCACAGTCAGCGTCTTGAATTCGTGACGATCGATAATTGTTGACGAGCGATTAATTCGCCTGCCATCAACTGACAAAGAACGATCTCTCTTTTTGATTGGTAGTCGAGGATATTCACGACGTCCAAGAACTTGGCCATTAGGAAGAACTATTTGTGTGATGGCGTCAACTTCGGTCTGCATAATTGCCTGGTTTACAGGGCCTTGGCCAAATGCATCATTCCAATTGAAACCTCGTCGGCCCATAATTTGAAGAATTCGCGAAGCACGTTGATCTAGCGAGCTTTCAACTTGACTTTGTAGTTGATTAGATGCGATTCGATAGGCACCAATACTCATGCCGGTAGCTAATACAAACATAAGACTGGCTGAGACAAGTACGAAACGTGTGCGCAGGTTCATGATTGCTTCACCGTATACCCGACACCACGTACCGTAAACACAACACGTGATTCATTGTTCTCTTCAGTCTTGCGTCGTAGGTAGCCGATATATACATCGAGTGATTTTGAGTTGGTTTCGAAGTTGTATCCCCAAATTGCTTCATAGATGGTCTCACGCGACACAACGATGCCTGGTTGTTGCATGAGCAACTCCAAAAGATCAAATTCAGTTTTTGTCAACTCAATTGCACGTTCACCACGATGCACTTCTCGTGTCAGTGAATTAAGTGTGAGGTCACCGACACGCAATTGCGTACTTGAGCCGGTTGGTTGTGAACGTCGAAGCAATGCACGACACCGTGCAAGAAGTTCGTCAATAACAAATGGCTTCACCAAGTAATCGTCTGCGCCTGCATCAAGGCCAGCCACACGGTCACCCACTTCAACACGAGCGGTCAGCAACAAGATGGGGATATCGATGCCGCGGTGCCTGGCTTCACGGCACACGGTAAGTCCATCGGCAAAAGGCATCATCACGTCAAGCACCGCAAGATCAAACCGTGATTTGGCAAGGGCCTCGAGGGCTGCCTTGCCGTCATTCACTGCAGTGACTGCGTAATTCTCAAGCTCAAGGACCCGCTGAACAGCCTTGCGAACCGAGGAATCATCCTCGGCAATCAGTACTTTGCGGCTGTCCATAAAGATACGGTACCTATGATTTGCAACGGTTTGCCGTACCTTGGCCCTATTCTTGCCTTCCTCTTACCTTGTTCATGTTTACTTCTTACCTAGCCCCGTGAAAGTGGAGTCACGCCAGAACAACTCTGGAGTACACCCACAAAAAGGAACATAGAACAATGAAGATCCAATCTCGTTTTACAAAAATTGCGGTGGCCTCAGGGCTCATCGTGGCAACCGGAGCAGCAGTGCTCGGCATCACTGGCTTTGCAAGTGCGCAAGTTGCACAGAGAAGCAATGTCGTAGCAGTTGCACAGGCATCCGATACAAAGATGGATCGACCATCTCCACTTGCAGCAGCTTCAAAAGTTTTGGGAATCACTGAAGCAGAATTGAAGACAGAACTTCAAGCTGGAAAATCAGTTGCTGATGTTGCCAAGGCAAAGAACATTGAAATTGCAACGGTGAAGGCAGCTCTTGTTGCTGAAGCTAAGGCTCATATCGATGCTGAAGTTGCTGCTGGAAAGCACACTGCTGCTGAAGGCGTAACAAAGCTTGCTGAAAAGACATCACGTATCGACACCATGTTGACCACTGCTGGTTTGCCAGCACGTGGCCCGCAAGGCGTTGGCGGTAAGGGTGGTCATGAAGGCAAGGGCGGACCTGGCAGATTTATGTCTGACGCACTTGCAAAAGTGTTGAAGTTGACTTCGACCGAACTGAAGACACAACTTCATTCTGGAAAATCACTTGCGGATGTTGCAAAGGCACAGAGTGTTGACATTGCAGATGTAAAGACTGCACTGACATCAGATTTCACTGCACACCTTGCAGAGGAAGTGACATCTGGTGAGCACACGCAAGCAGAAGCTGACACAAAGCTTGCTGAATTCAAGACCAACCTTGACACCATGGTGAATCGTGTTGGTCCTGCAGGAGGCATGAAGGGTGAAGGTCGTGGACCTGGTGGACGTCGCGGACATGGCCCAATGGGACAAGGCGCACCTTCAGCTCAGAACACTTCTGCTTCGGCATAACGACCTCACGCACCAATTGGTGTGACTATCTCCCCCTAAAGAACAGCCGGAGCCTGCAGCAATGCGGGCTCCGGTTTTGTTTACCCCAGGACTAATGGTGGTTCACGCATCATGGTTGCTGTTCCGTGTAACGACAGCGATGGCAACCAGCGTCCGAGAAGTGGGAATCGTTTCTTCATGGTGGCGTTTACTGTGACTAGGCCCATTGCATCATCTGCTGTTGTTTCTGCAGAGACATGTGAGAGATCAGCGATGGCTGTAGCTGCATCTGACGGGTTGTCTGATGTAATAGCTGATCGTACGGCACTACGCGCGATGTCATTCAGACGCAAAGTGTCGAGACATACCGACAATGTTGCGAGCAGTAAGAGGGCACACAACACGACCAGCGGTGCCATCAACGCAAATTCAACAGTTGCTTGTCCACGACTCTTATGGCGTGGAGTTTGATGCACGATTAAATATGTCATTGAACACGGTGTCAAATAATGAACCGATTTTTCCGGCACCACCGCCGGCCGTAGCCCATGCGATTACTAATAGGGCGATGATTGCGGCAACGAGCAAGATCAGTGCGTATTCCGTGGTTGCTTGGCCTCGTGAGCGTTTTTGTGATTGATGAAACATGGTTCTTCTTTCGTTATTGAGTGACTGAGGGAAGTGAAACTGAGAGTTGACTGAGGCTGGCAAGAACAAGTGGGGCAACAGAGAGAAGGAGAAATGACGGCAGGACACAGAGGACTAAGGGAATAGAGAGGCGTGTCGGCAGTTGGCGAATGTGAGTATCAATCTGTCGACGTCGTTCAATGCGGTGGTCTGTCGCAAGTCGCATCACGGTGTCAAGAATGGGTAGCCCATCCCGCTCGGCCTCCACAATTGTGTGACCGAGGTTCTTGCCAGATATCGGATGAGTGGTTGCCAGCGGAAGTAACGCCTCTTCCAGTGGTGCGCCTGCACTAATGAGATCAGCTACTGCGTTACCCGTTGGCGACACTGCGCGCCACCGCTCACATGCGTGGGTCATAGACAAACCTGTACGCAATGACACACACAGATGTTCGGTGAGTTGTCCGATGTCGTCAGGTTCGTCGTGAACAGCCCGAGAGATAAGCGATGAGATCCATCGCCATCCGATTCGATTCAACATGAACCCAAGAAACAGGGGGAATAAGACAAGGGGGGACCACAGCGAGGAACGGAATTGTGAGCTAACCAAAATTGCACCACCCAGCAGAACGAATGGCAGCATCGACAAGAGCCGAGCTGAGAGTTGAGCTTGTGATGCTGCAACCGCTAGTTCTGCACTACACGCTGCCCTGTCTCGCAACACAGACGATGCGTGGTCGAGAGCGCTAGGAACAAAGTTTCCGTGCACCATGGCAGATTCAAGAAGAGAAAGACACTGTGCGTCGTTGCTACGTGGCTCGACAGATTCACGAGCAGTGGCAAGTGAACTGTCACACGACTGCAGCGCTGCCACGTCGTCGAAGAGTGCTGACCAGCACAGATGATGAAACTGGTGCCGTTGAAGACTTACAAGAAGTGCATCATGGGGTGATGCACCGCTACGAGTGGCTCGAGCAAGTGATTCACAGAGCGTTGCAAAATCGAGCATAGGTGAGATGACTGTTGGCAGATGTCTGGGCAGCGCAAGCGATGGTTTTGCATCTTGAGTCATGAGGTCAGCAGCGTGTAGTCGACGCTGCATCTCGAGCACATCAACAAGACGAAAAAACCGGGGCGACACAAAACATACGAGCGCAATAGCCATAGAACTTCCCGCTAGAAGATCAACCATGATCAGCTGACCGATACAGAATGTGAAGTGTTGATTCGCTGCAGCGAACTATTTCAACAATTGAACGTCGGCGTGCAGAAATTCGTTGTACAAAAACAATTGCGCCAACTGCGCTATAAATAGTCGACACTGCTTGATCATGTGACCACTGCGGAGAATCGCGCAACACCATGGCAGCAAGACGGTCAACGGTTTCAGTTGCAGAATTGGCATGAACGGTTGACCAGCACCCACGGTGCCCTGACGAGAGTGCCAACAACATGTCGACTACTTCTCCACCACGAACCTCGCCAACAATCAGTCGGTCAGGTCGGAGTCGAAGCGATGCGCGAACAAGAGATTGAAGTGATATTTCACCGTTGCCTTCGGAATTAGCAGGTCGTGTTTGTAGTTGCACAACATGAGGATGTGCGAATCGCAGTTCTGCTGTGTCTTCCACACACACGATCCGTTCTTGCGGGCCAAACGATTGACTGACTGCAGATATCAAGGATGTTTTTCCAGATGATGTTGCACCTGCCACAACAACATTGATGTTTTGTTGCACGAGGTCGCGCACAATCTCGGTGCATGCAGTGGGACCAAATGATGCAAGTGGCAAAATACGACGAGAAAACTTCCGAATAGAAATACTTGCGCCGCCTACTGCTACCGGTGAGATAACTACGCATGCTCGTGATCCGTCTGGCAACCGTGCATCAAGAATGGGAGACAGAAGGTCGAGCCTGCGGCCAGATGCGCGCGCAATGCGCTCGAGACTGATAGCCATTTCGCTATCCGTGAGTGTGCCGGCCCGACGAAGGCCTATTGCATCTTCCACCCACACGTGTTTTCCACCCACGACCATTATTTCGCTGATGTCTGGATCATCAATATGTGTCTGGAGTGGTCCGAGACCATGGTGCATGACAGTTATGACAAAGTCATGAACGGACCGAATAATTGCTCGGCACGCGATGGCAACATTCCGGCATCCACTGCACGACTAATTGCTGGTGTGTATGGAATTTCACTTGTAATGGGCATGCCGAGAACATGGCCGACATCTTTCACGGTGAGTGCGCGACTTTCTTCACACACGACAAACAACTGTGTAGGCCGTTGCATACGTGAGGCACGACGTAATGACAAATAGCACGGCTTAACAACCATCGTGACATGGGAAACGGCACGACGCAGTTCGTCTGGCACGAATGTGATGCCGGCATCAATGATGATGTTCATAGGCAGAGTTGTTATGGCATTTGCCAAATCTGCCCAGCGTGGTTGGCCTTCCACAAATGATGAACCACGATGCACCACGACAAGATCATTATCGAATGGTGTTCCTAGCGTGAGAAGCGACTGTGCGTCGGAGGTAGAACTTTCGCTTAACCAATCATTGATGCCTGGGGTTGTTGGTTCTGCCATGCCGGCCGCAGCCGGAACATCTCCGCAGAGATCGATAAGAACCGTCGGAATACCACTGGCCGCCAAAAGTAGGGCATAGGCAGTGGCGGTAACGGTGGTGCAGTTGCCACCTTTTGGTGACATGAAGATGGTTGACATATGTGACTCCTGTTCGTCAGAAGCAATGTGTGCAACGGCATCAACAATTGGAACTACAAATTCACCTCATTGATGAGTGGTTCACCGGCGACATAGCGCGCCAGATTTTCCAAGAAAATGTCTTCACTGCGCAGCCCTGACTGGGAGGACCCAGCAGAACTATGTGGGGTGATAATGACATTGTCCATATCCCACAATGGGGAATCAGGAGAAAGTGGTTCGGTGGCAAAGACGTCGAGAGCTGCTCCGGCAAGATGTCCCGATTGCAATGCCGCTATCAACGCGTCTTCATCAACGAGTTCACCGCGACCAACGTTGATGAAATGTGCGCCCGGCTTCATGATGGCAAACGTCTCGGCATTGAAGATCTGACGGGTGTTATCGGTAAGTGGCAATGCGACGGCAACCCAGTCGGCGTGGGCCAGAACACGTGACAATTGGTCAAATGAAAATGTGGGGCATGGCTCAGTTCCGGTGGGAGTGCGACGAATGGCTTCCACATTCATATTGAGTGCAACACCAAGTCGCGCAATTTCTAGGCCAATTGGCCCCATGCCGATTACGGCAAGCCGCGCTCCATCGAGTTCTGCGAACTCATGGCGGGTCCATTCGTGTTTTTCTTGGTGCTGAAACCAGGCGCGAACGTTGCGGCTGAGAGCCAACATGTAGAGGACAGTTGTTTGAGCAATGGGCGAAGCAGTTGCGCCAGAGGAATTTGTGAGACGAATTCCGCGCTCCATGAGTTGCACAAAAAACGGACTGTCAACACCGGCAGAAAATGTATGCATCCATTTCACTGAAGTGGCCTTCAGGATGGAGAGAACAAAACCCCGTGAACGATCTGGCCATAAGTCACTGGAATAAAAGACAGTATTAATAGTGGGAATAATCTCGTCAGGAAGAACGTCGTTACCTTCGTAGATGATGGGGGTCACACTGGGAGAGATGGAACGAATTGCATCGCCATGGCGAGCCCACACATTGTCACTGACTAGCAACGTGACTGGTTCTTCAATCTTCGCCATTGCCATAGGTTAGGTAATAAGAGAGCCGACGGCATTACCGTTAGAGCATGCGTCTGATTCTGGGTCTCCTGTCGGTATTACCGTTTCCGGCACAACACATGGGGTCGGGTGACAGCGTGCAACCGCGCGACACGGTTTCGGTGATCGACTCAGTAACGCCCGCACTTCCTGCTGGTGTTGATGTGGACATTGTGGGCTCTGACACTTTTGTACGCGTGCGATCGGATGGTCATGATGTCATGGTTACTGGCTACAAAAATGAGCCCTACATGCACATCACAACAAAAGGTGAAGTGTTTGTAAACGATGGTTCGCAAACGACTCTTATCAACGGCAACAGATACGGCAATGTTGACACCAGTTCTTTTGTAGAAAGCCCAACCCCTGTCTGGCGCAAGATCGGAACGAATGGAACAGCCATGTGGCATGACCATCGTGTGCATTGGATGAGCCCCAAGCGGCCTGCTCCGATAGACACCGTTGGCACAGTGTTGGAATGGAAGGTTTCGATGAGTGTTGATGGGGTAGCAACAACCGTGGCGGGAACTCTTTTTCTGCGTGAAAAGTCAAGTGTTTTGTGGTGGCTTGCGGGCTTTGCTGCATTGTTGTGCGCAGTTGTTTTGTCAGGACGTCGACGGAAAGAGTTTTTCGCCCTGACATTTCTCATGTCGATGGTGGGAGTAGTTGTCGGGGCGATTCAATATGTTGGGTTGCCAGATGGCGCGCGAATAACGCCATTGATATTGATGTTTTCAAGTGGGGCAGCAGTGGTTGCTGCAACGTCGATGTTTATGCAACGACGCGGTCACGCTTCACAGCACATTGCTGTGTCATTGAACGCGGGCGCGGGTGCAACCTTGGTCGTGTGTGGGTGGCTATGCGCAGATCAAGTTCGTGCGGCGTATGTGCCCGGCATTGACCAAGAATGGCTGGTGCGCATGCTGATACCTGCGTTACTGGGTATTGGCTTCGTTGCAACGATTGATGGTGTCACGCGCATTATGCGCGGTTCGACCGATTAATAGTTAGACGGAGAGAAGATCGCGAGCACCGGTGTCTGATGACGGGTGGCGCAACTTGCTCATAGCACGAGCTTCGATTTGACGAATGCGCTCACGAGTGAGGTTGAAGTGTTCGCCAACTTCTTCAAGGGTGCGACCTTCGCCGCTGCCACCAAGTCCGAAGCGCAAGCGCAAGATTTCACGCTCACGTTCGTCAAGTGGTGCAAGCAAGCGCTGAATTTCTTCAGGCAGCAATGCTGTTGCGGCAGTTTCGAATGGAGATTCAGCGGAACGGTCTTCAACAACGTCACCAAGTTCAGCATCACCGTCTTCACGAAGTGGTTCCGACAATGACAAAGGCTCAGCAGCAAAGCGCAATGCTTCGGTGACTTTGTCTTCCGGCATCTCGACTTCTTTTGCTAATTCAGCAAGAGTTGCAGTGCGACCAAACTTCAGTTCCAGGCGTGAGCGAGCTTTTTGCAAACGAGCAAGCGTGTCGCCAGCATGGACCGGCAAACGAATGGTGCGACCAGTGTTTGCAATACCGCGAGTGATGGCCTGACTGATCCACCATGTTGCATATGTAGAGAATTTGAAACCTTTACGCCAGTCGAATTTTTCAACGGCATGCATGAGGCCCAAGTTGCCTTCTTGAATGAGGTCAAGAAGAGGAAGACCAGATGCCTGGTACTTCTTTGCAATAGATACAACGAGACGAAGGTTTGACTGAACGAATGCTCGCTCTGCAACTTCGCCTTCTCGAATTGCTTTGCGCAGTTCACGGCGCTTAGTAGCTGTAGGGGTCTTGATCTTTGCCATTTCGGCAACGGCTTCTTTGCCTGCCTCGATGGCCTTGGCAAGACGCACTTCGTCGTCCTTGGTGAGGAGGGCATACTGACCGATGTCTGTGAGATACAGCCGGACGAGGTCCTCTTCGTCGCGATCGACACGATCCTTTGCCACTCTTGTACCTCGCCTAAATCTTGCATCGACCACCACGCGAGTCGAATATGGGCAGGCTATCTAGATGCGTGTCGGGTGCCACAGCCTGACCAAGAACATTTCGTCAACATCTGACAGAGTATGGGGAATGGCTGAAAATAATCCCGAAAATGCTGATTCTGGCGAGGTAGAGCTGGTCATTGTGACGATGTCCTTCGACGCCGCTGACATGGGCTCCCTTGTCGCAATTCTGTCCAAATACATCGTGTTGACCCGTATGGAACAGGGCTGTCGCAATGTGGACATGATCGTGTCTGACACCCGTCCGAACCGAATTCTGCTGATCGAAAAGTGGGAGTCCCCCGCAACCCAGCAAGCTCACTTTGGTGGCGCCACCATGGTGGAAATGGCGAAGTCCTGCACGGGCATTCTGACGGGTGCTCCCGACATTGACATATGGCAGTCGATGAGCGCACACGACCTCATCTAGTTGTTTACGGCAGTGAAATAATCGCTTCGTGTTCTAGCGAGGCCACAACGTTGCCATCTACCACGATGTGAAAATCAACAACGACGCGTTCGCCATGAGCGGTGAATCTGTCGACAATGGCTCCATGAATTTCTGCGTGTGAACCTGCAGTAACGCGCGCGTGGTGACGAATAATGCTTCGCGTGTGCACCCAACTAGACGTTGCTATTTCCGTATGAACAACATCGTTCGCCAAAGTGGGCCAAACAGCTGGGTGAACAAGATTGTGTTGTGCGTACAACGCAAGGTCATCGCCTGCCAACAGTCCGCGGTCAGTGCCATGGACACCCTCTAACAGCATGTAATGCACGGGTAAGACATCACCGGCGCGCATGGCGGGAACCGGGCCAGAATCACGCACCGCACGAAATGTTGCCCGCGGTTGATCTGGTTCTGAAGTAATTGCGTGGATCTCGACGGCATCACCATCCGTATGAGGAACACAGTGCACCGTGTCGTGATCAAAGACGGGACGACGAAGACGCAACTCACCGCCACCATGGCTCAGCCATTGTTCGCCCCATGCAGCTGCAATTGGATGCGTGAGATATGCGTAGGTGGTGACGCCAGCAACCAAAGCACGCGGAAAACCTGCAGCCTGCGCACCCGCATCCGTATGAATGGGGTTGCGGGCATGCTCGGCAAGGTTCTGTGCAGTAACGGTCCAAGAGGCGGGTGTAGACGTTTCGATGAGTTGAATTCTGACATGGACCCGACGCCATGGCGACACCGGCCAGGGCTACAGTTTTGTCTATGGCTAATCCGTTACTCACCGACAAGGCCATGGGTCTTGGCAATCTCAACAAGCAGAATGACTCATGGGCTCCACCCACCGTTGAACCGATAAATGATGGACCAGTGACTCGCTGGGATGGCGGCGTTATGACCGTTGCTGGCACCGCAAGCGCCACCATGATGTTGTTGGTTCTGATTCTTGCGTCAGCAACAGTGACATGGCTGTCGATTGATGCGCCAGCTCCCGGTGAAATGGTGCAGATTCCATTCGCTTGGGTTATCGGCGGATTCATTGTTGGACTGATCGCCGTCATGGTCGGAAGTTTCAAGCCGCATCTTGCTCGTATTGCCGGCCCTATCTATGCACTTGCTGAAGGTGTTGTTCTTGGTGCAATCAGTCGCGCTTATTCCGAGCAGTACAACGGCATCGTGTTGCAAGCTGTTGGCGCAACACTCGGTGTATTTGTTGTGATGTTGCTTCTGTATCGCAGCCGCATCATCAAGGTCACTGATCGCACACGCCGCATTGTCATGGGCGCAATGATGGGCCTTATGGCGTTCTATTTGGTGTCATTCATCATCGGAATGTTTGGCTCAATGCCGTCATTCATTAATGATGCAAGTCCAATGGGAATCGCATTCAGTTTGTTCGTTGCCGGACTTGCCGCATTTAACCTGGCGCTCGACTTCGACATGATTGAAAAAGGTGTTGCAAACAAATTGCCAGCGCACATGGAATGGTTCTGTGCACTTGGTGTCGTAGTGACACTGGTGTGGTTGTACCTAGAGATCTTGCGCTTGTTGTCGAAACTGCGCGAGCGGTAGAGACGCCGCCTTAGGCGGTTACAGACAATGTGTTGGCGCTGAGTGCGCTCAACTCTGCCCATGTGGCGTTCGCTGTGTTCCACACTTGTTCAAACACCGCGTCAACGGCGTCTGAGAATCCGTGACGGTTACGGAAGTTGTAGATCCACGCTTGTTTGTTCAATTCAATATCCATATGTGCAATGCGACCCATGATGTATGTATCCCAGACAGCTGCTTGTGGCAATGACAACTCTGTGTCGGCAGGAGCATCTGCAAAGCCGCCCCGTAACCGGTCACGTGCACGCAACATGCCGCGTGCCATGGTGATGGTGGTGTTCAGTTCACTTTGCTGACGTGGCCGACGCGTATCTTCCATAGCGCCGGAGTGCGGTGCAATTGTGATGAGCGAATCGGTGACATCAATGTCAATCCGTGTCAACGCCGAATTCTCATTGATCGCAATGAGAATGTCAATGTCATCGAGGCCAAGCTGAGTTGCCATGTGCTCTGCAATACGCGCGGTGTACGCAGTATCGAAAGCAACGAAGTTATAAGTGTCTGGGGTGACCGTAAGGGTCATGATTAGTTAGAGGCTGCGGCTTGCTTCTCGCGAAGTTGCGCCTTGCGCTCATTGAGGGCTTGCATTCCGAGGTCTGCAATATGGTCATTTTCATCTTCGGTGAAACCAGCAAGTTCGCGGAATCGGCGAGCAATAGCAAAACTTGATTCTTCAGAGTCGCTGCGGCTTCCACCGTACGAGAACATCTTGTCGACGATGCCTTGGAACTCCAGAGCCTTCTTGCGACGCTCTGGATCGTTCTCTGTAATTTTACGCAACCAGTCGCTGCCCATTTTCACGTGAGTTACTTCGTCTGCGAACATCCAGTCTTCACAGAACTCGAGGTACGGGTCGCCTGCAAGTTCACCGAACTCTTTCATGGTGGTGAACACGTCAATGGCAAGACCTTCAAGCGCGCGGTTCACGCCTGCAAGACGAAGCACTGGGTCGTTCGAGCATGCTGCTTGGAAGAGCACGGTGTTCTCGGCGTATTGACCGATTTCACTTCCCATCCAGTCGCTGAGCTTCAAACTGATCTCAACGTGACGAGCTTCGTCCCATGCTTGGCGAGCCATGTCGAGTTTGAGTTCGAATGGTGCTTCTTCACCAGTGGTGAAGTCCCAACATGTACGGCCGGCGCCTTCGAGCGCTTGAATTTCACCAACGAAAATACCGTGCATCAGTGCACGTGCAGCTTCACTTGCATCAGGTCGCGCAGGTGTCAGACGATTTGAGCGTCGCGATTTTTCAGAATCGGCGAGGAGCGCAACTCGGCCATCGGCCATGCGATCTGCTTGTGTGATTTGGTTGAAACGCTCGTCGCGTGCCAACTCTTCAACTGGCATAAATTTTTTCATGACATTGCTCCTTGTGGTGCTTGGGTGTTGATTCCGATGCTTCCGTGACCGGCGATGCCGCCGGCCTCGAGCATAAGTTTTTCGAGCTTTGCTTGGTGAGCAGCAGCGCGATC
>JAPKZY010000112.1 GCA_026393535.1 Actinomycetota bacterium
GTTATTCCGCCCGCATCGTCGTCGCTCGCGGTGGTGTTGCGACTGGCTTGTATCGGCCCAGTCCTCGTTATTTGCCCATCGCAAAAGATGGCTTCGATGGGTGCAGCATTTCTTCGTCGAAAAGGTCTGAGTACGGCGTTAGTTCCTGACGAATGTGACAGTGCGCGTGGTGGAGTTGATGTTGTCATCGGAACGCGCTCTGGAGTTTTTGCGCCGTGTCCTGACGTAACTGCAATTGTCGTCATTGATGAGCATGACGAATTGCTAAAAGAAGAACGTTCACCGGCGTGGGATGCCACGGCAGTTGCAAGCGAGCGCGCACGTTTGGCTGGTATTCCATTCATTTGTACGTCTGCAGTGCCATCGGCACAATCCCTGCACGTGCTCAGTGGTCATGTAAAACAGGTTGATGCCGAGAATGGTTGGCCACGAATAACTGTCGTGAATCTTTCTGATATTCCCGTAGCTCAATCATTGCTTTCCAGTGAATTGCTCGATGCTGTCGGTACCTCTGGAGCTACAACGGTGTGTGTCTTGAATACAAAAGGAAAGGCCCGACTGATCGTTTGTAAGTCGTGTCGTCATGTACAGGCGTGTCCGTTTTGTGCGTCGTTGATGACCTATGACGATGACAACAATCTGTGGTGCGTGCGCTGTCAAGAAATGCATGGCGGGGTGTGTTTGGCATGTGGCCGTGCTGCTTTCACTGTGCCCCGTGGAGGAGTATCTCAACTGGTATCGCAGATACAGGCATCAACTCGTAACCCGGTGATTGAGATTTCATCTGACTCGCCCGATGATTGGAGCAAGGGGACAGTGTTCATCGGCACTGAGGCTGTACTTCACCGGATTCCAACTGCAGACACTGTTGTCTTTGCTGATATCGATCGTGATCTGGGAGCACCGCGGATGACGGGAGCGCATGAAGTTCTGTCAATGATCGCTAAAGCCGCTCGTATGGTGGGAGCCAAGGGAACATTGGTGATTCAGACCCGTCAAGTCGAGAACCCATTAATCGTTGCGTTATCGCAATCAGATGTGTCATCCGCTTTGCAGAAGTGGAACGAAGCTGACACTGCACAGCGACGTGCAATGAACCTGCCTCCGTTTGGTGCACTCGCTCGCGTATCAGTGACGGCTCCGCGATCAATGACGGAGATTTCACTGCCCGCCGGAGTAAACACGGCTCGTGATGATGACGCATATCTTCTTCGCGCTCCGTCTCGGGCAGAACTAGACGCAGCCGTTACATTGCTCAGAGCTGAATTTGGTACATCGGTACGAATTCACATTGATCCGTATCGTTTTTAAGCGCGGGCTTTCACCTCGAGAACTCGAAAACCATTGCGGCTAGCAAGTCGAGTAGTGGGGTATGACAACCCTGTCATCCATTGAGCCAAAGAGTCAGCACCTAAATTTTTGTTGACAACCAGAAAAGCAGTTCCGTCGGTATCGAGTCGTGCAAGCCACAATTCGAGCAAGTCATGGAGCGCAGACTTACCGATACGAATCGGAGGATTCGTCCACATGACTGCAAACTTGATCGACGGGTCGACTTCTTCGGGAGCCTTCACAACAATGTTTTTGAGGCCGTTACGTGCGGCGTTTTCCAGACAAATGTCGCGAGCACGTTTGTTGGTGTCCACTGCATAGATCGTGCACTCTGGATAGCGGACGGCGAGAGTAAGTGCAATGGCGCCAGAGCCGCATCCGATATCGCATATCGATGATCCTGATGCAATGGGCGCACCATCGTGCTTTGCCATGACTTCTAGAAATACCGATGTCCCTTTGTCGAGGCCATGTTGGCTAAAGACGCCTGTACCAGTGGAGAGTGTCAGTTCGCCATCAGTACCAGATACAGAGAACTCTTTGCGCCGTGAGGGTGCTTGCGGTGATTCAGAAAAATAGTGCTGTGGGGAAGGGTCAGAAGATGAGGGGGTGTTCTTTGGCATGTTGTCTCCGCAGGTAGCCTTTCAGATTGTGGCCTATGACATTCGCACCTTCGGAGATCCAGTTCTCACTTCAGTAGCTGAGCAAGTTGAGAATATCGACGGAAAAATTGTTCGCCTCTCTCAGGCAATGCTGCAAGCCATGTATCAAGCGCCCGGTCTGGGCCTTGCTGCTCCTCAAATCGGAGTGCAGAAACAGATCTTTGTGTACGACGTTGATGGAGAACCCGTCACGCTGCTGAATCCTCGAATAGTCGAGTCTCGAGGCGAGTGGGTGTACGACGAAGGATGTTTGTCAATCCCAGGTTTGTATGTCGAAATGCTTCGACCAAAAGAAGTCTTGCTCGAAGCAGTCGACCTCGGTGGAAATACAATTCAAATCGAAGCAGATGACTTGCTGGCTCGCTTGTTCCAACATGAACTCGATCACTTAAACGGCGTGCTCATGTTTGAGCGTATGACACCAGATCAACGTGAAGAGGCGCTGACTGAATACAAGCGCATTGCTGATGGGGGAACCTCTGAAGGAGAGACCCGCCATATCGGATTGAAGTAGTCATGACCCGTGAGGCTCGCCCTCTCGTATTTCTTGGCACTCCAACTGCTGCCGAAACAATCTTGTCGGAATTGATACGAAACGGCTTTGAAATAGCCCATGTTGTTACTCGTGCCGACGCGCGACGAGGGCGCGGTTCATCTACAACACCCAGCCCAGTGAAACAGCTAGCAATCGACAATTCAATCGAGGTGTCGCATGACATGGCGTGGTTGAAAGAAAATTCCAATCGCGAACTGCTCGGTGTTGTTGTTGCCTACGGCAAAATCATTCCGACAGCAGTCCTGTCGCAGACTCCAATGGTCAACGTGCATTTTTCTTTATTGCCGCGTTGGCGTGGTGCTGCCCCGGTCGAGCGAGCGATATTGGCGGGGGATACACAAACAGGGGTATGCATCATGAATGTGGAAGAAACGCTTGATACCGGTCATGTGTTTGCTCAGCGAGAGATCAATATTGTTGATACGCATACAGCTGAAACCCTCACTGCAGATCTCGCGGTACTTGGGGCTGAACTACTAGTCGAGACATTGAACGTCGGATTAGGGACAGGAGTCCCTCAACAGGGTGAGACAACGTATGCGACCAAGGTGAGCGCTGAAGAACTTCGTCTCGAGTGGAACCTTTCCAGTATTGAAGTGTCACGCAGGATTCGAGCAGTCCGTTCGTACACGATGCTCGGCTCTCAACGATTGAAAGTCATCAAAGCTGAACTTGTAACGGACACGGTGCAGTTGAGTCCTGGTCAATGCAATGGGGCCGGATGCGTTGGCACGCGTGACGGGGCGGTACGACTGGTCGCAGTACAACCAGAAGGTAAAGCAGTCATGGACGCTGCGGCGTGGCTGCGTGGCCGTAGCGACCACGGAATCATTCAATTTTCCTAACTCTTCGTAAAACCATCCCTGAGCCGAAGGGATGTCTCGCTAGCCTCAACTCGTGCTGAAAATTGTCTTACCTAAGGGGTCGTTAGAGACCGCAACACTTGCTCTGTTTGATGCAGCTGATCTTACGGTTGTGCGCTCCTCGTCCGTTGAATACAAAGCATCAATCGATGATCCCCGTGTTGAGTCGGTCAGAATTCTTCGTCCGCAAGAGATTGCCTCGTATGTTCAAGAGGGTTTGTTCGATATCGGCATCACGGGTCGCGATTGGATTGAAGAAACATCGAGCGATGTTGTCAGTCTCGGAGAACTGCGTTACTCAAAAGCCACATCGCAGCCCGTTCGTGTGGTTGTAGCCGTGGCAGATTCGTCACCTGCTCAGTCCGCAAAAGATCTGAAAGATGGAGTTCGCGTAACTACTGAATATCCAGAGATGACTCGTCGTTATTTTGCTGAACGGGGCATCAAGGCAGATATTCGTCTGAGCTACGGCGCAAGTGAAGCAAAGATTCCTGACATAGCCGATTGTGTCGTTGACATCACCGAAACGGGGAGAGCATTACGCGCTTCGGGGCTTCGTATTATTGACACCGTTCTCACCAGTTATACGGAATTGATTGCTAGTAAGGAGTCATATGCTGACCCGGTAAAACGGCATGCCATGCAACAAATCATGACATTGTTGACCGGAACGCTTGAGGCTCGCGACAAAGTGTTGTTGAAGTTGAACGTGGCAGAGTCATCGCTAGATGCAGTGCTTGCCTTGTTGCCCGCAGCAAAATCTCCCACGGTCTCTCGGCTGGCCTCTGGTGATGTTGCGGTTGAATCTGTAGTTCCCAAACGCGGAATCAATACTTTGATTCCAGATCTCATTGATGCTGGTGCGTCAGACCTGCTTGAAATTCCAATTTCTAAAATCATCCACTAACTAATGCAGTCGGAAGAATTGAGCGAAGAACTCACAGGTACGGTGACATCGTTTAATGATGCGCACGGCTTAGGCGAGATCACTGATTCTGCATCTGTCGTGTGGCCATTCCATTGTGTGTCCATTTCAGATGGCTCTCGCACAATTGAAGTGGGCCGAAAAGTAGTGTTCCGAACGGGCTTTCGCGTAGCACGCCCTGAAGCGGTTTCTATTCGTTCGGTGTAGGCGGAGACGATTTCTGGACAAAGACCATCTGTATGTTGCCGAGAGCGGCGACCAGAGTGTCGTGATGCTCTCCTAAGCGTTCTCCAAGGCCATCAACTAGCAATCCGAGAGCGTCAATTGCTACCTGGGCATCAGATAAGCGCACCGGTTCTGCAGACAGGTGAATGGCTGCTAGTTCAAACAGTCCCATGGCATGATTTGCCACAACGATGGCTGCCGGCACCTCAGCGAGGCGCCGACGAGCTTCTGCAACAGCCTCGAGGGCTTCGGCAGTGCCTTCGTCCATTTCTGGTTTTGGGGAATCTGTGGGGGACATGGTGTGGTCAGTGCTCATGTGCCGATACCCTAACTGGCGTCAACTGAGCGAAGTGGGGCATCTGCCCCCACCGGTCCAGCCATGAGGTTGCGACAGGTCGAGAAGGCGAGCGATTCTGTCGCTCTGTGTCTGCTTTGCGCACTGGCGCAAAATATCGCATCTTGCGGTATTGATACAGAGGAGGGCTTGCCCATTGCTTAGAAGTGAACAGTCATAGTTACGCCACCGAGTGAACCGCGCTACAACGAACGCATCCGTGCGCGCGAGGTTCGCCTCATTGGTCCAGATGGCAGCCAAGTTGGTGTTCGCACCACGGCTGACGCACTTGTCCTTGCTC
>JAPKZY010000110.1 GCA_026393535.1 Actinomycetota bacterium
GCAAGTGTGCGTGCCTGCGGCTTGATGCTTTGTGCGACAAACATGCCGCGAAGAGTGCCAATCGAATGATCGTTAGCCAGGTCGACGAGATACCGGGTGAGTTGTTCGACGCCGTCAATTTCACCACGTCGCTTTACTTCGATCACAACCGTGTTGCCGGCTAAGTCTTTGCACAAGATGTCGACAGGGCCGAGCGCTGTGTAATGTTCGCGGCGAATCAGTGTGAGACCTTGCTCCATGGCGTCGGGTGATGCTGCAAGTAGTTCTTGTAGTTGCTTCTCGACGCCATCTTTTTCTAGTCCAGGGTCTTCGCCAAAGACATGGTCACTGTCGTGAAAAATCTCGTGAAAAGTAATCGTCATGGCTTCACCCTTTGGGTTGCGCACAATCCAATGATCAGAGTTGTCTTCGATGACGTTCGGAGCTGTCATCCAGTTGAGGGGCTTATAGGCGCCACCATCAGAATGAATTGCAACACAGCCATCGGCTTTCACCATGACTAGCCTCAGCGCCTCCGGCAAGCGGGTCTCTAGACGGCCTGCGTATTCCACAGTGCAACGCGCAACAATAAGTCTCACGACAACAGTATTGCCGACAGGGCTAGTTGGTGATGTGGTCGCGCATACGCTTTTGAATGAGGTTGCGACGTTCTTGCAGTTGGAGATAGGTCATTGACTCTGTTGATTCATCAACACCAAGACCAGCTTTGAGGCTGCCCATATCAATTTCAACTGTGTTCATATCGACACCCAGTTCTTCCGACAAGCGGGCACCGTGGCGTTGCATGAATGTCATTGAGATGTTGGTGAGTTCGCCAATGATGTCGAGGTTTGGGGCGAGGCGGGCAATAGCTCCGTCAAGGAACACCATGTTTTTGATGTACAACATGAGTTCTTTTGGCAGTTTGGCACCGTATGCAAGAAGTGCCTTCACGATGCGTTGCACTTCAGCCACGAGTTCTTCGCCGTCAAGTGATGTGGGGTCGATGGTGGGTTGGTCAAGGCCAAGGTCGCGAATTACTGCATCAATATCGGTGTCTTTCGGGAGCGCACCGAGGTCTCGAAGTGCAGACACTTGGCTATGCAAGTCATTTGTGGTTGCACCAAGCATGAGACGCATAAATGCAAGGCGGCGCTTTGTTGAGAGACGGCCCACGATGCCGAAGTCAAGAAGCGCTGTACGTCCATCAGAGAGAACAAATAAGTTCCCGCCGTGAAGATCGCCATGGAAGATGCCGTGAATGAGTGCGCCTTCCATGAAGGAGATCATTCCGGCTTTGATGACTTGTTCAGTATCAATTCCTGCTGCTTGCATTCCTTCAACATCGTCGAAGTTGAAACCCTGCAGACGTTCCATCACAAGTACACGGCGCTTGACAAGAGTTGGGTGGGGCCGGGGCACGATGTATGCCTCTTGATTGAGGTCATGCAACATGATTGATACGTCGATCATGTTTGATGCTTCCATCCGGAAATCGAGTTCTTCCACAATTGTTTCTGCAAATAGCTCAACGAGAGCTGGTGGGTTTGCAAGCGCCGCGACCTTGATGCGGCCAATCATAAACGGCGCGATCCACGCCATAACGCGAAGGTCACGACGAACCAGTTCAGATACTTGCGCACGCTGGACTTTCACGACGACGTCTTCGCCAGTCAAGAGTGTTGCGCGGTGTACTTGGGCGATTGATGCTGCAGCGAGAGATTGCTGCTCGAAATTAGTGAACACATCTTCAATTCGAGCACCGAGGTCTTGTTCCACAATGAGCTTCACGGTGTCCCACGACTGTGGTGGAACTTGATCTCGGCATTTCTTGAATTCGTTCACCAGTTCAGTGGGAAACAAACCTTCACCGCTAGAAATGATTTGAGCAAGCTTGATGTAAGTCGCACCGAGTTTCTCAATTGCTTTTCGCAAACGAAGAGACATGTATGTGCGTGAGTCTTCAGGCGTTGCAAATTTATTGCGTTTCTTATTGATGAACCAGGGCAGTAGAGCCCAACCGAGATGAGCAACAACAACTAACAGTCGACCAAGTGGCGGGACGCGGCGGGCACGAATAAGGGAGGGTACTTCTTTGTGGGCTGCCGAACGCAAGGTGACTGCAATGGTGGACCATGCGATGGTGTCGCGATCAAGGACCCACGGACCTGAATCGGAGAAATTGCCCCAGGTCAGGTCAATGGGTCGTTCAGTCATCGAATCATTCTGCCGTGGAGAGTTGCTCCCACACGCTCGGCGGGAGCGAAATGCGACACAATGAGGTCTCGCACAATGCGCATGGGGGATTAGATGTCGAATGCACCGCTACAAGGGGTCAAGGTGGTTGAACTGGGCGTGTGGGTTGCCGGGCCAGCTGTCACGGGACTCTTGGCCGACTGGGGCGCAGATGTGCTGAAGATTGAACCACCGACCGGTGACCCTCAGCGGGCGGTGTTTGGCGCATTGGGAGTCGCAGATCAAGTGGGGGTGCCGCCGTTTGAAATTGATAATCGTGGAAAACGATCGGTAGTTCTTGATCTACGCAATGACACCGACTTGGAAACCATGATGACTCTCATCGGCGAGGCAGATATTTTTGTTACCAATGTGCGTCCAGCAGGATTGCAACGTCTTGGACTTGATGCAGAAACGCTGACGAAGAAATTTCCGCGGCTGATTTACGGCATCATCACTGGATACGGATTAACAGGACCCGATGTTGATAAGGCCGGCTACGACGTTGGTGCGTTCTGGGCGCGTAGCGGTTTAGCGCACACAACAGTTGCTCCAGACGAATTGCCGCCTGGAATTCGCAGTGGCCAAGGTGATCACACAACAGGAATGGCACTTGCGTCTGGCGTGATGGCTGCGTTGTTCGACCGTGAACGAACTGGCACAGGGCGTGTTGTCTCTACCAGTTTGTTGCGAACCGGCATTTACACAATCGGGTGGGATGTCGGCGTGTATTTGCGATACGGGAAGCGGCAGAGCACACGACCACGCCATCGCAACCCAGCGCCACAAGTGAACTGTTATCGCTGTGCAGATGGTCGCGCGTTTTGGTTGCTTGGCCTTGAGGCAGACCGTCATTGGCCCGGATTTTTGAAAGCAATTGATCGTCAGGATTTGGCGTCCATCGAAAACTTCAAAAACGCACGTGCACGCACAGTGAATGCAGAAGAATTTATCGCAGTTCTTGATGCACACTTTGCAACACAGGACTATGCATATTGGACATCTCGCTTTGATTCAGAAGACGTGTGGTGGGCACCTCTGAACTCAATTCCTGATGCAATCAATGACCCGCAAGTCATTGCGTCGGGTGCATTTATTGACATGACGCCGCAGCCAGGCGAGGCGCCGTACCGTGCAGTTAATTCACCAGTCGATTTCGATGGGTACACCCCAACGTATGGCCCAGTGCCAAACCTCGGCCAACATCCGGCCCGCTGGTAAATCGCTCTTTAAAACTGCGGTGGGCGTTTGTCGCGAAGCGCGGCAACACCTTCGCGGTATTCAGCAGTTTGTGTTGCGTCGTTAATCAATGCAATTGATTCATCTACTGATGCGCCAACATCGTGACGAATCAGATCGCGATAGATCTGCGCTTTTGTTGTTTCAACAGCGTTCGGACCTGCTGATGTTGCAAGCGACTGTGCCCATTGTTGAGCCATGGCAAGGGCGCCAACGCCGTCAGAAGCGACACCATTCCATAATCCCCAGTCGCGAGTTTCGTCACCAGTGAAGACGCGTCCTGATAACAGCAGATCGGCAGCACGAGTGACGCCAACAATGCGCGGCAGTGTCCAACTCATTCCGTATTCGGCTGGTAATCCCAATTTCGGTGCAGCGGTGGTGCACTTTGCGGTTGCAGAAATAAAACGTAGGTCACAGAACAATGTGAGCGCGAGTCCGATGCCGGCACATGCGCCGTTGATTGCGGCAATGACTGGTACGCGAAGGCCGTAATGCCATGCAAGGTCGTGGTCAAACTCTGGCGCAAGGTTGGTGCCGGGGTTTGTGACATTCACTGATTCGCCAGGGTCATAGCCACCACGGTCTGCGTGACCAGCAAGAGCATCAGAGTCTCCGCCAACACAGAATGTATTTCCAGCTCCGGTGACGACAATGGCTCGAATAGCGGTATCTGCGTCGAGAGTTGACATTGCAGTTTTGTATTCCGCATGCATACGGCCTGTCCATGCATTGTGCCGATGCGGCCTATTCAATGAGACGGTGGCAACGGCGCCATCAATAGTGACGAGAACCGTTTCACTCATCGTGGATCGCGACCCCAGATGGCGTGCAAGATTGCATCGGTGTATTCAGGACGGCATACAAAGAAATCTGGCAACCACGTATCGGGTGTGTTGTATTCAAGAGGGGAGCCATCAATACGACTCACATGCAGTCCTGCAGCAAGTGCAACCGCGGCAGGGGCTGCTGAATCCCATTGGTACATACCGCCATCGTGCACATAAATATCTGCTTCGCCCATAAGGATCGACATTGCTTTTGCGCCTGCACTGCCTAGACGAAATGCATCGCAATCAAGATGTTCACTGACCAGTACCGCTGCATACGGTGCCCGATTACGTGAAGTGACAAGGCGAGGCTTTGCGCCTTCTTTTGGCGGCACGACAACTGCAGGGTCGGTTCCAAACACTGCGTCGATACTGGGAAGCGACACTGCGCCAGCGGTAAGCGCATCGCGTTCCCACAATGCAATGTGGACTGCCC
>JAPKZY010000098.1 GCA_026393535.1 Actinomycetota bacterium
CCTCGACGAACTGTCGTCTGGCTCAGCAATCATTGATGGAACTGATTTGTCCACGTTGAAGGACAAAGAGCTCACTCAACTTCGTCGCGAAAAAATTGGCTTTGTATTTCAGTCATACAACCTTGTTCCGACTTTGACTGCAAATGAAAACATTCGTCTTCCGCTGATGTTAGGAAACAACAAAGGCGACGAAGCGTGGATTCAAAAAGTGATTGACACAGTTCACTTGCAAGACCGTTTGACTCATCGTCCGAGCGAACTATCTGGCGGACAACAACAACGTGTTGCCGTAGCGCGTGCACTTGCATCGCAGCCACGCATTATTTTTGCAGACGAACCAACGGGAAACCTTGACTCCATCACTGGAGCCGAAATTCTTACGTTCATGCGCAAAGCAGTTGACGATCTCGGACAAACAATTGTGATGGTCACACATGATCCTGTTGCCGCTGCATACGCAGACCGCATCATCTTTTTGGCTGATGGTCACATTGTCAATGAAATGACAGAGCCCACAGCAGATCGCGTTCTTGACCTCATGAAGAGCATCGGTCACTAAGCCGTGTTTCGCATTGCACTCAAGGGCATCTTGGGTAGAAAAGCCCGACTGATTCTCACATCACTTGCCGTCATTTTGGGCACTTCGTTCTTGGCGGGTACGTCAGTATTTTCTGACACCCTCAACCGCACGTTCGACAACTTGTTCTCAGACGTGTTCCAAAATGTTGATTCATATGTGCGTTCATCTCAAGTAATCGAAGGTGACTTTGGAAATGAAGAACGCCAACGTATCCCTCTTGAGTTAGTTGACATCGTCAAAAAAGTTCCGGGTGTTGGCGATGCGGTGCCGGACGTACAAGCATTTGCTCGCATCATTGGTAAAGATGGAAAGCCACTTGGTTCTGATGGTCAGGGGCCACCAACATTCGGAAGCATCGCAATGAAGTTCAAGGGCGCACTGTGGACTATTTCTCAAGGAAATTGGCCCATGGGCCCAACTGAAGTCGCCATAGATAAAGCATCAGCGAAGAACGGTAAGTACGTTGTTGGCGACACGGTAAAAGTCATTGCACAATCGGGTAGTCGTGAATTCACTCTTGTCGGTATTGCTTCCTACGGAGATGTACGTTCACCTGGCGGTGCCACATTTGCATTATTTGACCCAACGACAGCCTCAGAATTTCTTGCAAAAAAAGGCCTTTTTGATGCCGTTCTTGTCAGTGGTGACGGATCAAAATCTGATGCAGAACTAGCCAAAGCAATCAACGCAGCAATTCCTGCGACATACAAAACCGAGACACTGACCGGTGCCGAAATAACCCTAGAAACACAAGATCAAATTGGCTCTGCACTTGATTTTTTTGGCATTTTACTGAAGACGTTCAGTTTCATTGCTCTTGGAGTTGGATGCTTCGTTATCTACAATGTGTTTTCCATTAGTGCGGCACAACGTCAACGCGAAAATGCACTGCTTCGAGCAATCGGTGCAAGCCGCAAACAAATCACTCGCGCAATGTTGATAGAAGCAACTGTGGTTGGTCTTGTTGGCTCCGTTGTTGGCCTGATAGCCGGAATCGGTTTGTCCGCCGGCCTTAGTGCGCTCCTGCGGGCCGTCAATATTGATATCCCAAGCGGTGGACTTGTTCTGTCGCAAAACACAGTGATGTCAACCATCATTATTGGATTAATCGTCACAGTGCTGTCAGCCATATTGCCTGCACGACGAGCCGGCAAAGTTCCACCCTTGGCGGCCATGCGTGCAACGGCATTAGAAATTGCTGAGCCTGGTCGCAAACGTCTGTACGCAGGCCTGCTGTCCATAATGCTCGGTATTGCCATTATCGTCGCTGTTGTTGCGGGTGCCAGTAATAACTACCTCGGTATCGGTATCTTGTTCGTTTTCATTGGGACAATTGTTCTGGGTCCAATCATTGCAAGACCCGTCGCCTTGTTCTTGGGAAGACCAGCCGCACGCTTCCGTGGCATCACGGGTGTCATGGCTCGTCAGAACTCTGCACGTAACCCAAAGCGCACATCACGTACCGCATCACCTGTATTAATTGGTGTCGCGCTCGTTACCGCAGTGACGGCATTGGCCGCATCCATTAAGGGACAAATCAATGATGTTTTCGCAGCGCAATTAAAGGCCGACTACGCAATCAGCACAGATGCACGAGGCTTCGGCGGATTGAGTCCTTCCCTGGTGAATGACATCAACAAGTTGCCACAGGTAGATAAAGCTTCCGGCTTTGGATTCTTGACAGTCAAAATTGCGGACAAAGGTCAGTACCTACTCACAATTACTCCAGAGACGATTGAGGGCGTGTGGGATGTTGGACTGATTAATTCAAAATATTCAGACCTCACGGTTGATGGCATGTTTGTGTCAGAAAAAGTCGCTGCGAAGAAGAAAATCACCGTTGGCACTGTGATTCCGGTGACTTTTGGTGACGGTGTAGTGCGGCCTCTCAAGGTTGAAGGTCTGTATTTACACAATGACATCGGTGACTACCTCACAAACAGTCATCTGGTTGATGGCACTCCGATAATCATGTTCGATATGGGTGTCTATATAAAGATAAAAAGCGGCGTAAATAAGTCTGAGGTCGTTACAGCGTTAACAGCCGCAGTGAAGAAGTACGGCCAAGGCACTCTGTTGACGAAACAGCAATATATCGATAAACGTTCTGGAATGGTCAACCAACTGTTGGGCCTCATCTATGGATTGCTCATGTTGTCTGTCATCATTGCATTCGTTGGAATCATCATCACCTTGCTCCTCAGCGTGTTTGAACGACAGCGAGAACTGGGACTGTTGCGAGCGGTGGGCATGACCAAGTCTCAAGTGCGTACAACTGTGCGTTGGGAAAGCGTCATCACGTCACTACTTGGAGCTGTGATCGGAATAATTCTGGGAATCGGACTCGGATGGGTCATCGTGTTTGCTTTGAAAGACCAAGGTCTCACTTCATTCAAGTTGCCAATTGTCCCCACAATCGTGATCATGATCATGTCATTCATCGTCGGACTCTTTGCCGCTATCTACCCAGCATGGCGTGCAACACGAGTCAACATTCTTGATGCACTGAATACGAACTAACAATGAGTACCGCACCAATTCTCACAGAAGAGATGCTCGCATTTCTTCGCGAATATCATCTGGCATCGCTGACAACATTGCGCCGTGATGGTTCGCCACATGTTGTTCCTGTCGGGTTCTCGTATGACCCCGAATTGCACCTTGTGCGCATCATTACATTTCCATCATCTGTGAAATACAAAAATGCCTTGCGCGGCGGACGAGCAGTTGTTTCACAAGTTGACGGTGGGCGTTGGCTCAGCCTTGAAGGCACAGTGAGCGGAACAGATGACACCACGCGTGTTCAGGCTGCTGTCGCTGGTTATGCGACTCGATATCGACAACCTGGGGAACGAGAAGATCGAGTATCTATTGAAATAGCAGTCGACCGAGTTTTAGGTCGCGCCTAAATCTACGAAGCCGAACGGCCACGAAGAATATCGCTAATGAACTGTGCCCCAGCAGGGTGAGAGTCCATGGTGCGTGCAATGGGGTCTGAATCATCTCGTACTGGGTATGGTTCGCAGCCCACCTGACACCCTGGGCACCAGTACAACAATCGAGCCATTTCGCCCATTTTTGTTAGGCGAATCACGTCTCCGCAACGAACACACTTCTGACCGTTGCGACCATAGACAGCTAATCCACCTGGCACATCAGGAGCAGTAATACGAACTGGTGAATACTGATTCGCACGCAATTGTGCAGCTGATGTCAACACAAGATCAAGACACGTTGATTGCGGTACATCAGAAACTTTTGCCCACGGATGCACGCCACATGCCCACAACACTTCACACCGATACACGTTGCCAACTCCGCCCATTACGCGAGAGTCAAGCATCGCATCAGCGATTGTTGAGTTGGGTTTGTCATAGTGAAAAAGGCGCGCAGCGCATTCATGTAAATCTGCTTCGAGATTTGTTAAGTCTGGGCCGCGCCGTCCGGCACGCGGATGCCGTGTCTGATCAAACTCACGATATGTCTCAATAGTAGGGACTCTGAAAGCAACTGCAATCCATTCTTCCGTTTCAATGATGACGCGCGCTAAATGTCTGCGTGTACGCCACTTCTGCCCACGATGATACAAATCCCACTTGCCACGGAAACCCATTTGTGTGTGAAGGACGATGCCGTCGTCAAAAACTATCTCAACATGTTTGCCACGACTGACAACACTTTCAACTGCAGAACCTAATTGTGGGACGGGGCCGTCAAGACGTGGAGCCTCAAATCGGGAGATAGTTTTACCTACTAATGCCGTACGCAACACTGCGGCTGCTCGATAGTTGGTGTCGCCCTCTGGCACACACCAAATCTAGTTCAGGGAAGTTGACCCACTGAGGCAAGCGCTAAACGAATAAGCCGGTCATGACCGCTTGTCATGTCGAGAATCACATCGTCGCTCACTGCTTCTTTCGGAGTGAACCACGCGAGGTCGAGAGCCTGCTGGCTTGGCTGGCACTCGCCTGTCACGGGAACTACGTAGGCCAAACTGACTGCGTGGTGGCGAGGATCATAAAACCCAGAGACTGACGGGTCTTGGAAGTACTCAACCACTGTGAACGGCGCTGGCTCTGGCGGAATACGAGGCAGAGCAAGTGGTCCAAGGTCCTTTTCAAGGTGACGCATCAGGGCATCACGGATGCGCTCATTCAGCAAGACGCGGCCTGACACGACCATACGACTGATGCTGCCGTCTGCTGCTTGGCGCAACAACATGCCGATATGGGTAACTTCGCCGTCTGGGTTAACCCGCACGGGCACGGCGTCAACATAGATGATGGGAACCTGGTTACGAACCTGCGCAATGTCCTCAGGCGACAGCCATGCGTTCTGGGTATCGGTCTTCTGGTCGCTCACGCCACCACATTACTACGCTGCGCCCATTCAGAACTTGAATCCAGAATGCCAAAAGGGCCCGGTGCTTTCGCACCGAGCCCTAAGTGGTTGTTCGGGGTTGAACGAATCAGCCTGCGTTAACTTTTGCTACTTGAGCAAGAGCCTTCGTAAGGATTGCTCCAGAGAGCGGTGCATAGCCTGCGCCAGCAGCGTTCTTTGGTGAGCATGTGTTCAAGAAGTATGAGAAGTAGCTCTTTACTGCTGCGTTGTCAGTTGTAGCTGTCTTGTATCCAAGACCGTACGCAATTGCGTTGATCATGTAGACAGTTGCTGACTTCACTGTGTAGTCCTTAGTAACAGTTCCGGCTTCATCTACAACTGCTTCCGCGAAGAACTCAGCTGAAGCTGCAGATGATGGAACTACGTAAGCGCCTGCATTGTTCTGAATAGCTGCTGACTTAACGCCACCTGCTGCACGCTCATCGAGGTATGACAATTCGGTGTAAGTGATTGCACCGTTGTGGCCCTGGACGTAGTTTGCAACACCATCTGAACCGCTTGCAGCTTGGAAAGTTCCATCTGTAGGCAATGTAAGTGGGAAAGCTGTTGTGAACGAGTCGTTCGCAGGCTTTGTCCACACGATTGATGAAGTCTTGTTGAGGTAATCAGTGAAGTTGTTGGTTGTACCAGAAGTACCACTGCGGTAAGTAACAATGATTGGAGTTGCTGGCAACGTAAGAGTTGTACCAATGACTGTGTCATCAACTGTTACTGATCCAAGAGAAGTTGTTCCAACCTTGAAGTTGTACTGCGCGCCCTTTGAATAGTTAACAGCCTTTGTCAACGAAGCTGCAATCTTTGTAGAAAGAACATCGGTTACTTTCTTGTCTGCAGTTGTACGAGTGATGACAACGGTCTTGCCTTTGAATTTTGAAAGACCAGCTGCTGTTGCAGCAAGCTTCAAATTCACTTTGTTGCCAGACTTTGCTGCAGTAGCAGTAACGCCGCTCTTTGCTGTTGACTTCACAGCAGGAGTTGTCTTTGCTGTGTTATCTGCAACGATTGCTGCGTCATTCCAGGTCTTGATTGTTCCTGCGAAGATCTTCGCAACTGTCTCAGCCTTGAGCTGAACAGGAACATTTGCTGGTGTCACGCCATCGAGACGGTAACCAACACCAATTGGGCCTGCTACGAGTGGAACGTAGACGAAGTTTGCTGGTGCACCACTTGAGTAAAGCGAATCGGTTGCACCGAACTTGTATGTTCCGGCAGCAAAGTTTGTCTTTCCTGTTCCGGAGCCAACTGATGAATACGACACGGTGTCTGTATTCGGGTTAGCAAGAGTGTTGCGGTTGTACTGAGCCGAGCAGATGTCGACCAAGTTTGCAATGAACGAAGAACCGCCACCATTAACAGTGCTAGCCGCACTGACTGGTGAAATTCCTGCTGCTGCAATTGCTGCAGTCACTGCAAATGTTGCAGCGAACGTACGACGTAGTTTCATGTTTAAGTTTCCTCCGGGGTTTATGAGTTGTCCCAGGAATTAACTTACGAGGTACTGGTGAAGACAAAACTGCGTTTGTCTGAACGATTAACGAGGCTTAGGTAAACACTCGGTTAACGAAAAATCAGCCGAATCGGCCCTGAACGTAGTCAGCGGTGCGCTGATCACGAGGGTTCGAAAAGATATTTGTAGTGAGGTCTGCTTCGACTAATTGGCCAGGTCCACCATCAGACAAAAAGAAGGCGCAATAGTCAGAAACACGGGCTGCTTGCTGCATGTTGTGTGTGACTATGACAATGGTCATGGTCTGCGACAACTGCACGATGGTCTCTTCGACGCGCAGGGTGGAACCTGGGTCAAGAGCCGAGCACGGTTCGTCAAGAAGCAATGCTTCTGGCTTCAATGCAAGGGCGCGGGCAATGCACAAACGCTGCTGCTGTCCACCAGATAATGAAGAACCTGATGCCTTTAAACGATCTTTGACTTCTTTCCACAGCCCGGCACGAGTGAGGCAATCTTCAAGAAGTTCGTCCTTATTCTCGACTTTTACTTTGGCAAGCTTTGGGCCGGCAAGGACATTCTCTGCAATGGTCATTGAAGGAAATGGGTTTGGCTTCTGAAACACCATGCCGATGCGCTTGCGAATTTCGGTGGGGTCTACGTCTGGCGCATAGATATCTTCGCCATTAAATAGAACTTCGCCGGCCATTGCTGCACGCGGAATGAATTCATGCATGCGGTTAAGAAGGCGAAGGAAGGTTGACTTACCGCAACCTGACGGCCCGATGAGACCAGTAACAGTGTTTTGTGGGAAGTGCAATGAAACGTCAGCTAATGCGTGATGCTTATTAAACCATGCATGAACACCACGAGCTTCAAGGCCAGTGAGACCATTGACAGCCAAGTTGTCTGCATTGCGATGTGTGCGATCTTCAGTTGGAGTATTCATAGTTGTTCCCAATGAAGGCGTGATGACCTCTGTGTTGATGTCGTGGCCATTGTTCTCTGACATTATCTCTTGCTCCCTATGTTGCGCCCACCCAAAAGGCGGGCAAGTATGAAAAGAATGAAGACGATTGACAACAGGACTGCAGAGCCTCCCCAGGCTCGCGTCACTGAATTGGCAGATCCGACGCCAAGATTGGCGAAAATGTACGTCGGCAGGGCTGCGATAGGACCACTGGTGATATTGGTGGTGAACTTCACGAAGTACTGAGACGTCAGTAGAAGTGGAGCCGTTTCGCCGGCTACGCGTGCCACGCCAAGAATGGATGCAGTAATTAAGCCAGAACGAATTGTCGGTAGAACAATGCGAAACACTGTGCTGAACTGGCTGGCACCCATTGCATACGAAGCTGCACGCAGATCATCAGGCACTAATTTGAGAACTTCTTCAGAGGTACGAGCAACTGTTGGCAACATGAGAATCGCCAATGCCAAGCCACCAGCAAGCGCATTGAAGCGGTTGAACACCACCACAACAATGGTGGTGTAAATGAAGAGACCAGCGACGATTGACGGAACACCACTCATTGCCTGAGTAAAGAATCGCACATACCCAGCGAATCGCCCTTTGACTTCCACGATGTAGATCGCTGCGATAACACCAAGAGGAATTGCGATGAGAGACGCGATCGAAATCAAGATCAGGGTTCCGACGATTGCATGTGAAATACCACCAACATTTAGCGGGTCATCTGCAGAGTTGACCAACATGTCAGTTGTGAGAAAGCCAGAGTAAAACGCGTGTCTGCCCTTATTCATGACCGTAAACAAGATTGATACCCAAGGGATAAAAGCGGTACTAAACGCTAGACAAATAACAGCTGTTGCCATTCTGTCTTGCCCGGTTTTTTGTCCGTATGGCAGAGACGCAAGAAATGCCACGATTGGAAAGACAATTGCGAAAGCGACATAAGCGCCAAGCACTCCGGCCAGGCCTGTTGTAACAACTATTAGCCATGCGCCGAACAGCGACATTGATGTCATAATTGCAGCTTGACGCCAATCACGACGGCGATGACGCCATGGCTTCTGTGGTGCAGGAGCTGAGACTGGGCTGAGTATTTCGGTCATGCTGACGTCCGTGATCGACTAACGATGTACGTTGCCGCAGCGTTCACTGCAAGTGTCACCAAGAACAGAACGAGGCCAGCTGCCATGAGCGCTTTCAATTCATACGGTGTTGCTTCACCAAATCGTGTTGCAATCAACGAAGCAACGTTGCCGCCCGCAGATGCAAGAATTTGGAAATTGACTTTGAACACAAGGTTCAAGACCAAATACACAGCGATTGTTTCTCCGAGTGCTCGACCAAGTCCGAGCATTGCACCACCGACGAGACCGCTTCGGCCAAATGGCATAACAACTGTGCGGATACCGCCCCACTTCGTACCGCCGAGCCCGTATGCAGCATCGATTTGGTCACGGGGTGCTTGGCTGTACACCTCACGAGCGACTGACGTTGTGATGGGAAGCACCATCAACGCAAGTAGAAGACCTGCAATAAACGGTGACCTGTCGAAGATTGGCGCTGGAACTTTGAAGATCCAAATCCAGTCGAACCACGAGTTCAATGACTTTGCCCAACCTGCTGCTTTAGGCATAAGAATTGCATAACCCCAAATTCCGTAAATGACGGAAGGAATAGCGGCCACAAGATCGAGAATTGCAGTGAGTGGTTTGCGAATGAATTGTGGGGCGTAGTACTCAAGAAATAACGACACTGCAATTGCAAATGGCACAGCAACAATCAAAGCGATAACTGCAGTAACTATCGAACCGATCAACATAGCTGCGATTCCGAAATGGGCTGGTGCGCTTGCATCGCCACTTCCTGCATCCCATTGCGTGCCAGTTAAGAATGAAAATCCGAAGTCCTTGAAGACTTCTAAGCCACGGAAAAGTAGGAATCCGGCAATCAATGCCAAGACCACTAATGAGAGCATTGCGCCAGATGCGATGACGCCACGGAAAATGGTGTCAGCTCGTCCACGGCGGATGATGATTTCACGCTGTTCAGGGGTGGACACTTGCACCTGGAAAGTCTTTCAAGGCCATCTGACGCTCACCTGTCAAGCAGGTGAACGGAAGGTGAACCCGACCGCTATTTCAGGTAATTTTTGGCGTTAGAGGCCAAGTGAGCGCGTTGCCATGGCCTCTACGTCGCCGAGGTCATGAGTTACCAGAATTGTGGCGCCAGCAAAGCTGGAAAGAACTTCAGGCAACAAATCGCGTATAGCCGCCCGTGAACTTGCATCAACGGCAGACAATGGTTCGTCAAGGAGCAACACGCGTGGCTCTACAACGAGAGCGCGTGCAAGCGCAACGCGTTGACGCTCTCCCCCGCTGAGATCATTTGGGCGTCGTTTTTCAAACGATGACAACCCGACACGTGTGAGCGCTACAGATGATCGAGTCATGGCTTCATCTTTAGCTACTCCGTGCGCACGAAGTCCGTATGACACATTTGCAATCACATTCATGTGCGGAAAAAGCCGTAGGTCTTGAAACACAACTGCACACGTTCTGTTTTCTGGTGCAACCCAGATTCTTGTTGATGGTTCATCCCATGTGATGTTGTCTGATTGCAATTGTCCGCTGCGTAGAGAAATCAGACCAGCAATGGTGTGAATGATTGTTGATTTTCCCGAACCGTTTGGGCCGGTGATGGCCAGTACTTCGCCATCAGCAACAGAGAAATTCAGAGCTCGCTCGAACTCTCCCCTGCCGATTGTTCCTTGTAGAGAAATGCTCATCGGCCAGCCAGCCATCGATCACGCATCGCAGCGAGTACTGCAATTGAAATGAAAATCAGAACTAATGACAACACCAATGACAAGCGGTAATCGACTGACACCAATTCGTATACGGCCATTGGAAGTGTTTGCGTACGGCCAGGGAAACTGCCGGCGAAGGTAATTGATGCACCAAACTCACCTAATGAACGTGCCCATGCAAGTGCAATGCCGGCGATGACAGCCGGACGCGCTGCGGGTAATGCAACAGTAAAGAACACACGACTTGGGGAAGCACCCATCGTGCGGGCCGCTTCTTCTAACCCTTTATCGCTCTGTCGAAATGCAGCTTCCACAGCAAGCACCAAGAACGGCATCGCCACAAATACTTGTGCCATAACAACAGCTGTACGAGTGAACGGCAAAGAGATATTGAACCAGTCATATAAGTACTGACCAACAATTCCTTGGCGACCAAAGGCTGTGAGTAAAGCGATACCTCCAACTACCGGGGGTAAAACCATGGGGGTAATACAGATAACTCGCAGAACCGATAGCCATTTGGTGCTGGATCGGGCAAGAAACCAGGCGAGCGGCACACCAAAGAGACACGACAAAAGTGCAGCAATTACTGATGTTTGTAATGAAATCAATAGCGCATCACGTGTTGACTTTTGCGACAACATATGGCCCAGGTCAGACCAGGGCACGCGCACAAAAATTGACAGCAGTGGAAGCGCTACAAAGATCGCAGCTATGAACGCAACAACCTTTAAGGCAGGAGAAATGCGTTGAGATTTCACGGTGCTAGAAATCCGTACTTCGATTGCAGCGATGTTGTGAAAGCAGTATTGCTGACGAAGTCAACAAATTGCTGAGTCACGTTTCGAGTGTTGAGTGCGGCAACGTAATAACCGTTAGTGGCATTCTCAACTGCAGGAATCGAGACGCATACGGCGCGCTTGCTCTTTAGTGCGTATACACAATCGCTGTGGTACACAATTCCAGCATCAAGTTCACCCATCTCAATTTTGCTGACCAGATCTTCAACAGATGGCGACTCCGTGTCTGCTATTTCTCTCCGTGATATTCCTGCTTTCTCAAGAATGGTGTCCGCAAGAGCGCCACACGGTGCTGTGGTAACGCATAACCCAACCTTGATTCCTGCATTCGAGGATTCAGACAAGCTTGCAATGCTCGTTATGTTGTCGATGAATCGAGATGAAGGGTTCACCATGATCTCGCCGCTATTTCGTGCGAACAGTGTTGTATTTACGGCGTGACCAGAATCTGAAACTGTGTTCATTGTCTTTTCACTGGCAGAGACGAACACGTCTGCGGGGGAACCATTCACAATTTGGGTTGCAAGTGTGGCCGACGAACCGTAACTGAATGACAGGTTGGTTATGCACGGATGTGTCGCCAGAAACTGCTTTTCAGCATCAGCGAATACAGGCGCCATAGAACTCGCAGCCAAAACTACAAGGGATCCTTTTGTTGATTCATCACGACACTGTGAATCCCTTGACGAAGAGTCGCTAGTTGATGAAGAACCACATGCCGATATGCCAATCAGCAAGAAGGGCAACAACAGACGCAAACGCACCCTGTAATAGTAGTCAATCTTTGACTACTTCAACAACGGCGGTAGAGTTTTCACATGGCCCGCCAGGACGCTCAGTTAGCTCGCAATGTTGTACTGGCATTGGTTGTTCACACACCGCGCCATGGCTGGGCGATTCAGGAACAACTGTCTCCCGCAGGAGACGTGGGCCACGCGTGGACACTGTCTCGTCAATTGGTGTACCGAGCAATCGACACTCTGGTGGAAGACGGCTTAGTGAAGCGAGCAATACCGAAAGATGGCGGTGGCGCAGACAAAGTGATCATCTCCCCCACTGCGGCTGGCAAGCGCGCTGCACTGCTATGGCTGGACTCCCCCGTTATCCATCTTCGTGATGTACGTACAGAGTTGGTACTCAAAGTGATGTTGCGAGAAAAAATGAATCTTCCTCTCGCCCCATTTCTTGCATCGCAACACGAAGTCTTTGATCCGTTGATTGCTTCCATCAACAAGGATCAGTCAGTCTCACCGGTGAATCTATGGCGCCGCGAAAGCGCAAATGCAGTAAAGCGTTATCTCACTCGTCTAGCACGAGACGTGAATTAGCCGCCGAGATACGCAGCACGCACTGCTGGGTCTACCAACAGATCATTTCCCGTGCCGGTCTTCACCACGTAACCAGTTTCAAGCACGTAGCCACGGTGTGCGGTACGTAGGGCTTGGGTTGCATTCTGTTCCACCATCAACACAGAAATTCCTTCTGAGTTGATCTGTTTAACAATTGAGAAAATCTGTGCAATAAGCATTGGCGCAAGGCCCATTGACGGCTCGTCGAGAAGCATCAGGCGAGGACGACTCATGAGTGCGCGGCCAATTGCAAGCATCTGTTGCTCGCCACCTGACAATGTTCCGCCCAATTGAGTCATGCGCTCACCAAGACGTGGGAACAAATGAACGACGTGCTCGAGGTCTGCAGCCTTGGTGTCGCTCTTGTAGCCGCGAACATACGTGCCCATTTCTAAGTTCTCGCGCACGGACATACCGGGGAAAATTCCGCGACCTTCTGGCGCTTGGCAGATACCCAACTTCACACGATCATGCGACGCCATGTTGGTGATATCGATTCCTTCGAACAACACGCGACCCTGTGCCACAGGACGAACGCCTGAGATAGTACGCAGAGTTGTTGTTTTTCCAGCTCCATTGGCGCCAATGAGCGAAACGATTTCGCCTTCATTGACATTGAAAGAAATGCCCTTGATGGCTTCAATCTTGCCGTAGAACACATGGAGATCTTGTACCTCAAGCAGCATCGTCTGGTACTCCTAAATAAGCAGCGATGACGTCTGGGTTGTCACGTATTTCATGTGGCAACCCTTCGGCAATCTTTCGACCAAAATCAAGGACGGCAATACGGTCACTAATTTTCATAACAACATTCATGTCGTGTTCAATTAACAACACCGTGTAGCCCTGATCTCGAATCTTCAAAATCAATTCGTTGAGTTCTTGTTTTTCAGCAGGGTTGAAACCAGCAGCTGGCTCATCCAAGCAGAGCAGCTTCGGGTTGGTTCCGAGAGCGCGGGCGATTTCTAAACGGCGCTGATGGCCGTATGGCAAATTTCGTGCAGCGACTTCTGCATACTCATCAATGCCGATGAACTTGAGAAGTTCATGCGCACGTTCACGACTTTCAGTTTCTTCACGCCGACTGCGTGGAATGCCAAGAATCGCACCAACAACACTGGTCTTGCTGTGTGCATCAACGCCAACCATCACATTTTCAACAGCTGACATGTCGGGAAAGAGACGGATGTTTTGGAATGTACGGGCAATTCCGCGCTTCGTGATTTGAAAACGCTTCAGACCAAGCAATGACTTGTCATCAAATGTGACAGTGCCGCTTGTTGGTGCATACACACCAGTGATCACGTTGAAACACGTTGTTTTGCCGGCACCGTTCGGCCCGATGAGACCAAGGATTTCACCCTTGTTGATGTGAAGAGAAACATTGTCGAGTGCGGTAACGCCACCAAATTGCATGGTGACTTGATCAACGCTGAGAAGAACTTCAGACATCGGATTCACCCTTCTTCGCAATACCTGCAGCAGCACCACGGCGAGGAATGATTCCTTGTGGGCGGAAAACCATCACGAGCACTAGTACAACTCCGAAAACGAAATAGCGACGAGTAGAGAAACCACGGAAGCGTTCAGGAATCCAGGCAACCAAGAAGCCACCCATGATGACGCCGTACATACTGCCGGTGCCGCCGAGCACAACTGCTGCGAGGAACAAGATTGATAGTTGCAACTGGAAGTTGTCGGGGTTAATGAAACCAACCTTGGAGGCATACAACGAGCCGGCAAGACCACCAATGGCTGCACCGATTGCAAATGCCCAGAGCTTGAACTTGAAAGTATCGACACCCATGAGTTCGGCTGCGTCTTCGTCTTCACGCACTGCTGCCCACGCGCGGCCAACACGGCTGTTCTCTAGCCGAGTGAGAACAAAAATTACAATGAGAATGACAGTGAACCCGAGATACCAATATGGCTTGGCATTAAGAACACCGAACTGAAGTGGGCCAATACTGGGTGGACGTGCAATCTTGCTAATGCCGCGAGGACCACCAAGCCAGTTGGAGTTGTTGGCGGTGATGCGAATAATTTCACCGAAACCGAGCGTAACGATTGCCAAATAGTCACCACGTAAACGCAAGGTAGGAGTGCCCAAGATAACACCCGCGATCATTGCCATGATGACTGACAAAGGCAATGCTGCAATCCAGGGCAACGTGAATTGACCTGACGTAACAACTGCAGTTGTGTATGCACCGACTGCATAGAAACCGACATACCCAAGGTCAAGAAGCCCCGCAAAGCCCACAACAACGTTGAGGCCGAGTGCAACCAAGATAAACATCATGATTTGGTCGGTGAGAACGTTTTCAAAGCTGGTGCCAGGTGTGTTGATGATCCAACCAAGAACTGGTACATCTGGCCAATATGGCGTGAGATACAGCGCCGCGATTAATAACGCAGACAACGACCACTTTGCTGATCGCGGTAACGCACGAAAACGATTTCCCAGTTGCAACTGTGGAGTTGTGCGCTGACGGAATGATTCAGTGAGGCTCATACGCGAGCCTTTCCAAGAGACTCACCAAGGATTCCCGTTGGGCGGAACATGAGAACGGTCAACAACACGACAAACGCAATCACGTCTTTCCATTGGCCGCCAAAAATAGATGACCCGTAGTTTTCAGCGAGCCCCAGCACAATGCCACCCAATAGAGCGCCTTTGATATTGCCGATACCACCAAGAACTGCTGCAGTGAAACTCTTCACGCCTAAGAGGAAACCAATATTGAAACGAGTCTGGTCGTACACAAGGGTGAACATCATTGCTGCACCACCGGCCATGGCCCCGCCAAGAAGAAATGTGACCAAGATGACTGAGTTGACGTTGACGCCAAGAATGCGCGCAGTTTCTGCATCTTGTGCAACAGCGCGAATACCGCGACCAAGACGCGTGCGATTCACGAAGAGCAATAACGATGTCATCATGAGAATGGCACCGATTGCAACGATGACGTAGTCAATACGAACATCAGCCCCAAGGAAATTGAAAAGGACTTTCTTTTCCAACACGCGAGGAGTCGTATAAACCGAACGTTGTTCAGGACCCCACGTTGCAACAGCCTCAGCCATCGCCATGGACGAGCCAATTGCAGAAATAAGAAAGGCAAGACGAGGTGCTTGGCGACCGCGTCGGAAAATTCTGACATAGCCAAACGAAACAGGACCAGTGATGACTGCTGCGATCGCAAGATTGGTCATGATGTGGTCTGAGAAAAGAAATGATGCAATGAGGCCAGTAAGAAAGGCAAGAACTACTGCGCCGTACGCATCGCCGGCACCACGTAATGGTCGATACGCGGTGCGTTCAAGAACTATTGCACCGGCGCCTGAGACAACCATGGCAGCAATAATGCTGCAGACAAGAATCGCAACGAGAACAAACCCACTGCGATAGGGATATTGGCCATCATCGAATAACGAGATACCAAAAACTTTTGTAAGAGAGATGAGCACGCCGAACGTACCCACCATAAATATTTCGGAATGAGCAAAGTTAATGAGGCGCAGAACTCCGTACACCATGGTGTACCCGAGCGCAACAAGAGCGTAGATGAGCCCCAGCACAATGCCTGAGACGGTGAGGTCCCAGAAAGTTCTGTAAATCAGCCAGTGGCTCATAATTCCCTACGTTCGATTTGTTCCACGATATTGCAGTGGCGGCTGGGAACAAATTCCCAGCCGCCACGGGCAACGTTCTTAGATCGGATCTACCGACCTACGATCACTTGATGTCAGCGACGTAGGTGATTTTTCCGCCTTCAACCTTGTACATGTAGATGGTTGCAGCTTCAGTAGCTTCGCCATTTTCCGTGAACTTGATTTGCTTGGTGATACCAGCAGCATCGTATGCATTGACTGCAGTCTGTACTGCTGCACGATCCTTCGCGCCAGCTTTGATGACGTTGAGGAGGACATTTGCAGCGTCGTAGTACTCAGCACCGTAGGTGCCAGGAACTTCGTTGTACTTTGCGGTCCATGCAGCAACGAATGTTGCATCGCCGTCTTTACATGGGCAAGCAATGAGTGCGCCTTCGGCAGCTGGGCCTGCAGCATCTGCATAACCAGCCTGATCCTTAACACCGTCACCGAACACGAGTGTTGACTTAACACCAGCGTCACGAAGTTGTGTTGAAAGCTTTACTGCTTCACCGTAGTAACCACCGTAGAAGATGACTTCTGGGTTTGCGTCTTTCATCTTCGATACAGCTGCTGAGAAGTCAGCGGCCTTTGGATCGATTGAATCAGAAGCTTTTACAGTTGCACCAGCAGCAGTCTTCACTGCATCAGCGAGACCCTTACCGTAGTCAGAAGCATCATCGATGATTCCAACAGATGCTGGCTTCAATGTCTCTGAGATGTACTTAGCAATTGCTGGACCTTGAACTGCGTCGTTTGCAAGGATGCGGTGGAACACCTTGAATCCTGCATTCTGAAGTTCTGCGTTTGTTGCTGAACCGGTGATTGTTGCGAGGCCTGCCTCGTCGTACAACGGAAGAGCAGCCTTTGACTCGCCAGAGAATCCTGGGCCAACAAGACCAAGGATTGTGGCGTCACTAACAACTGCCTGAGCAACTGCAGGTGCCTTTGCAGGGTCACCCTGTGTGTCGAAAGTTTTGAGAGTTACACAAGCGTCTGCGTTTGCAGCGTTGTATTGATCAACTGCGAGCTGAGCACCCTTGAGCATTGGAGCTCCGAGGTTTGCGGCATCGCCTGTTTCTGGGAATTGCAAAGCGATGCTTGCAACTGGTGCGTCACAAGTGACTTCGGTTGACATAGCGGCAGTGGTGTCGGAAGCCGCATTGTCGGAACCGCCACAGGCGACTCCTACAAATGAGAGGCTGACGAGAACCGCACCGGCACGTAGCAAGTTGGATTTCTTCATGGTTTTTTCTCCCCCTAGGAGATCGGTGGCGAATGCCACTTGTACTGGGTAGTAGAGACAAACTATCGGCGTATTTAACAAAAGGTCAAGGGCCGAGAAGGTGCCGGACCAGTTCGACCACATCTTTATGAGAGTTATAGAGAGGCGCAAAGCCAAATCGCATCAGATCTGGGGGGCGGAAATCGGCGATCACGCCCTGTGCAGACAAGCGGTCAACCAGGGCCTTTCCGCCCGAAAACCCAAGCGCCACATGGCTTCCACGAGATTCAGGGTTTCGGGGAGAGGCAAGAACAAAGCCTCGGGGTGCCAAATGGGCATCAAAAAGGTCGATAAATAGCTCGGTGAGGCTCCGGCTTTTGGCCCGAATATCGGCCATGGAGACCTCTGAAAAGATTTCTAGGGCTGCTTCCAGGGATTTCATGCTCAAAACGGTGGCTGTGCCCGTGAGGAAGCGGGAAATGCCTGGCGCTGGGCGAAATCCGAGCTCAAAGTCAAATGGGGCAGCATGGGCCCACCAGCCCTGGAGTGGCTGGCCGGATTCGGCAAGGAGCCGGGGTGCCACATATATAAAGGCAGGGGCGCCTGGTCCGCCGTTCAGATATTTGTAGCCACAACCGACGGCGAAATCAATATCCAGCGCAGAGGCATCGAACGGAACGGCTCCCGCAGTGTGAGCAAGATCCCACACCATCAAGGCGCCGTTCTGGTGTGCGGCTGCAGTGATAGATGGAGCATCCAGAATCTGAGCGCTTCGATAATCGACATGAGTGGCGGTAACAACAGCGGTGCGCTCTGAAATTGCCCCGGTGATTTCTTCTGCAGGTACTGCAACCAATGTCATGCCATGTTGATCAGCAACACTTTGAGCGATGTAAATATCAGTCGGGAAGTTATTGATGTCAACAACTATTTCTGTACGACCAGGACGAAGTGCAACTGCTGACATCAATGCTTTATGCAAATTGATTGATGTGTTGTCGCAACTAATCACAGAGTCTTGTGCTGCGCCAATCAACGGCGCGATCATGTTGCCAACACGTGTGGGCATTGCTAGCCAATCTTCGTTCCAAGAACGAATAAGCCGTTCACGCCATTCAACTTCAATTGTGTGATGCAATACTTTCCGAGAACGAAGAGTCAATGGGCCTAAGGAATTGCCATCGAAATATCTGACGTCCGCGGGGATATCAAACTTCTGTCGCATTGGCGCCAAAACATCTTGGGCATCACGAGTGCGTGCAAGTTCTTCTGCATCAATGAGATTCACGATTGTTCTTTCAGTAACTGTGCGAGCGTCCATTCTCCCACCATTGTGCCGCGGCGCAACAAATCGTATGGAAGGTTGAAATGGTCTCGATTAGGAACAACCATGGTTTCAGTTGCTGTGCCACTTTCTTTCAGGTGTTCGGCATAGTCGGCATTTTGGCGAATGAACTCAGCTGATTCAGATTCACCAACAGCACACAGTGCTCGCGAAAGTCCGTGTGTGGGGGCAAGCAGCTGCGGGCTGATGGTCGCAGCTGATTCAGGTGTGAGATGAAGTGGATCATTGGTGTCCGTCACGACTAACGGCCGAAGATCATAAATACCGCTGAGCAATACAACCCCGGATAGTTGAGACGCAATGGCATATTCGCGCCCGCACATTGCAGCAAGGTGCGCACCTGCGCTGCAGCCAGCAAGTACGACGTGCGTGGGTTGCAGTTCTGCGATGGTTTTTTCAACATCAATAATGCATTCTTCGATGATGTCAGGAATTGTGGCAAACGGAGCCAACGTATATTCCACTGCATGTAAAGAAATGCCTTCTGCAATTGCATCATGTGCGTTGAATAATGAATCAGCTGCAGATAAGCGTTGCCAATATCCGCCATGGATATAGATCAATAATGGGCGGCGAGGTTGTCGAAGCGCGACAGGGTCATGCGGTGCACTGAGCTCATGATATTCGGTGAGGTATTCATCGAGCGGGCGA
>JAPKZY010000051.1 GCA_026393535.1 Actinomycetota bacterium
ACACTGCCGGCCACGAAAAACAACATGCCCGTGATGAGCCCGTGGGCCACCATTCCAAAGATGGCGGCGTTAAAGCCCATCGGAGTCAACGTTGAAATACCGAGCATCACGAAGCCCATATGGGCAACAGATGAGAACGCAATCAGACGTTTCATGTCAGTTTGTGCAAGACAACCGAGAGAACCGTAGATAATTCCGATGACTGCAAGACCACCGATATACGGAGCCCACGCTTTTGCTGCTTCGGGAAGTACAGGAATTGCGATACGGACAAATCCGTATGTACCTAACTTCAACAACACTGCAGCAAGGATGACTGAACCTTGTGTTGGTGCTTGAGTATGCGCATCTGGCAACCATGTGTGGAATGGGAACATCGGAACTTTGACTGCAAAGCCAACGAACATTCCGGCGAAAATCCAAATTTGCGTGGTACGAGAAATAGAGACGCCGTGCTCAATGAGGAACGGAATAGCAAAGCTCTCAGCGCCGGTCTTAAAGAACAAGGCGAGGAATGCAACCAACATAAGTGCTGATCCGAACATGGTGTACAAGAAGAACTTGAGCGATGCGTACTGGCGATTTTCGCCACCCCAGACACCAATCATGAAGTACATCGGCAAGAGGACGAGTTCGAAGAAAACGAAGAACAAGATGAGGTCGCGAGCAATAAATGTTCCGGCCATACCTGTTTGCAGGATCAACATCAAGATGAAGAATGCTTTTGGGTTTCCAGGTGATGGCACGTGATCCCATGAATAAATCATGACGAGAACAGTGATCACCATTGACAAGAGGTACAGCGGAAGGCTGATGCCATCGATACCGATGTAATACGACGACTTGATGACTGAGATCCAGTCATGTTGCGCCACGAACTGCATGGCGCCGGCATTGCCGAAGTCGAACTGGACCATTGTGTAGATACCCACAGCGAGTGTGGCGATTGCTGTTGCGATAGCGACTGATTTGATCAGTGCCTCTTCAGCTTTCGGTATGAACAGCATGATGAGGACTCCGACAAGCGGCAAGAATGTGCCGACTGTTAGTGCCCAGTTGTGGTTGCTTATGACTTCCATTGCGGTAGCTCCCTAGGTATTTACGATGACGAGTACGAGGGCGCCGATGGCGGCTGCGCCGAACAACAACGCCCCATATTGATTGACTTTTCCAGACTGAACAGGCCGAAGAGCACTTCCGGCACCATGAGCAACACTGCCCGTGCCATTCACTGCGCCGTCGACCACGCGTTGATCGATGTTGCGATACACCCAACCAGCAATTCCTTTTGCTGTGGTGCCTGCTCCATTGACGACGCCGTCAAGAACCTTTTGGTTGAACCGGTACACAGCACCGGCAATGGGGTGCGCAATAGAGCGAACAATGATTTTTTCGTACAACACGTCGAGGTAGTACTTGTTAACTAGAAGCTTGTATCCAAAGCCCAATGCCTTGTTCCGCTCTGTGAGACCAACAAACTTCTTGTTCTTCTTTTCGTACAACTGAATGCACATAAACAAACTAAGAAGGAAGCCTGCGAGAACAATCAACATTGATGTTGCAGCCTTTGACCACTTAAAAGGCGCGTGGTGAATCTGTGGAGCCATACACACGCCTTGTTCTGGGGTCTCAGTTCCGCATGGTGACTCGTGATGCATCTCCCCAGATGCTTCGGCCATCAACGCTTCACCTTCAGTATGAGAAGCGGCTGGGTCTTCAACTGCTACCTGCTCGCCTTCAGTGGCGACTTCCGTAGGAGCGATTGTGGAATCTGTTGGAGTATCTGAAGCGACTCGAGACTCACCAACACTTCCCACTACGTATGCAATACCTGTCGGATTAATGACCTCGGCGCTCGGCTCAACCCACTTCTTGAAGTTTTCCCACTTCTCACCAAATGGCGCCGCATTCAAGAAGCCAGAACCAAGAGCAAGCGTTGCCAAAATAATCAACGGGACAGTGATGAGCCAACCGGACTCATGAGGTCCGTGTGATGCGTGGGCGTCGTGTGAATCATGAGTGTCATGACCATGATCTGCGTGGTCATCATGCGCAGCATGCGAGTCGTGGCTCTCTTCTTCATGATGTTCACCAGCAGATGCACCACGTGGCTGACCAAAGAAGGTGAGGTACGTTGCGCGCGTCATGTACGCAGCTGTGAGGAATGCACCAGTTAGCCCGACAATCATGAACACGTTGTAGCCATTGTGGCCAACGTTGTCGATGATTTCATCTTTCGAAAAGAAGCCAGAGAACGGGAACACTCCACAGAGAGCAAGCGTCGAAATAATCCACGTACCAAAAGTGATTGGCATGAACTTGCTAAGCCCGCCCATGTCTTTCTTCATTTCGAACGAGTGATGAGAAGAACTGTGGCTGATTGATCCGGCACCGAGGAACAAACATGCTTTGAAGAATGCGTGCGTGAAAATGTGGAAGACGGCTGGCAACCATGCACCGGCACCAAGTCCCATCATCATGTAACCAAGTTGGCTGACTGTTGAGTACGCAAGAACCTTCTTGATATCTGTCTGCACAAATGCAAGCAATGCAGCAATAACAATGGTGATGCCACCGATGACAACGATGAAGTTGGCGCTACCACCAAGGATGTCCATGCCCTTGAAGAACACGGGGTACAAACGAGCAACGAGGAACACACCAGCAACAACCATTGTTGACGAATGCAACAGCGAGCTAACTGGGGTTGGACCAGCCATAGCGTCTGGCAACCATGTATGCAATGGGAACTGACCGCTCTTGCCGATTGCTGCAATAAAGAGAGCTATTGCACCCATCGTGATTGCTGCATGGCCAGGGTCACCTGACAGCGCCCACGATGACAGACCACGAATCGAGAAACCAGAAACACCAAGAGTTTTTGTGGTCCATTCGTTAGCAGAGAAAAACAGAATGGCTGTGCCTGTGAGAAGACCAATATCTCCAGTACGTGTGGTGAAGAACGCTTTCAGTGCAGCGCGGCTGTTTGCGCCTTCTTCCCACCAATGACCAATAAGAAGGAATGAGCATAAGCCCATGATTTCCCAACCCAAGATGAGTTGAATCATATTTTCTGCAACAACCATGTTGAGCATTCCGGCGGAGAACAAAGTCAGTGAAGCAAAGAAGTGTGTGTAGCGACGATCTCCGCGCAGATATTCGAGTGAATAGATCTGCACTAAAGTGGAGATGAAAGCAACGACCAAAAGAATGGCGACAGTGAGTCCGTCAACGTGTTGACCAATGCCAAACGAGATTCCACTGTTTTGCCACCATGTCCAAGTCTTAACAACGGGAGAAACAAAGGCGCCTTCAGGAGCTCCGTTGACTCGTTGAATCCATTCGTATGCGGCACCACCAGCAAAGACCAACGCGCCGAGCATGGAAGCAACGCCGAATTCGCTTCCCTTTTTTGGCATGCGCTTTCCGAAGAAAATAATGAGAAAGAACGACAAGGCAGGAATGACGGGAATTGCCCATGCATGCTCAAGGAACCACCCCGACCTGAGTACAGCTTCTGTTGCTACTTCTGTGGCTTCAGCGAACATCGGATCAGCCCTTCATCTCTGAGAGTTCATCGAGGTCAATAGAACGACGATTGCGATACATAAGAAGAACCATTGCGAGACCCACACCAACTTCGGCAGCGGCAATTGCGATGATGTACAGCGCAAAGATATGACCATCAAGCGAGCCGTTACGCATAGAGAAAGCCAACAGATTGATATTGACCGAGTTCAAAATGAGTTCGATCGACATCAACACAAGAACCGCATTCTTGCGGGCGATGACGCCATAGACGCCAATGCAAAATAGAACAGCGGCAAGGATGAGGAATTGATTAACCAACATGATTAGTCCCTCCGCGCGAGCACAATGGCTCCGACAACTGCTGCCAGTAAAACAAACGACAATGCCCAGAATGGCAAGAGGTACGGGCCAAAGATTTGGTCAGAAATTTCCTGCGTGGTTGCGACTGCGGAATCGGCCGGCATTTTCTGGCTGCCGAATCCGCTATCGAGCGCAATGGCCATTGCTACGAACAGAGCGACAGCGACGGGAATTCCGAGAAACCAATTCTTATTATTCAAATCAGATTCAGCGCCAATACGAGCACGGGTCAACATAGTTCCGAACAAGAACAGCACCATCACAGCACCGATGTACACAAGGACTTGAGTAATGGCAACAAACTCTGCTGCAAGCAACACGTACTGTGCTGCTGCACCGGCAAGAACAACGACTAGCCATAACGCAGCGTGGACAACATTGCTGGTAGTAACGACACGCAAGGCGCCGATGACCATGATTGTGGCGAGAATTGCAAAACCAATGTTTTGAGCAACGAGGACATCAGAGGCAAACACTATTTCTTGCCCTTCTTGTCTGCGCCGACTTCAAGTTCTGGTGCTTCAGGAACTGTTTCCATCCATTCTCCGAGTTTTGTTTTGTCGTGTAAAAGATCGGCAATGCGAGGCTCTGAGTATTCATACTCAGGACTCCAGAACAAAGCATCGAAAGGACACACGTCAACGCAGATACCGCAGTACATGCACAGTGCATAATCAATATCAAAGCGGTCAAGCTTGTTGACTTTACGTGCAGCACCACCGGCGCGACGCGGTGGGGCCATCTCTTTGTGGCCTTCAATGTAAATACACCAATCGGGACATGAACGAACACACAACATGCACGAGGTGCAGTTGCCTTCATGAAGCGCGATAACACCACGTGCACGGAGCGGAGGCGTTTCCTTTACATGTGGGTATTGAACTGTGTTTGAACCTTCCTTGAAGGTTTTCATCATGGTGCCGAATGTGACACCAAGACCTTTAACGAGACCAGGAACTTTTGCCATTAGAACGCCACCTTCAGAATTGCTGTAACCATGATGTTGGCAAGCGATACGGGAATAAGAACTTTCCAAGCGAACTTCTGCAATTGATCTTCGCGGAAACGTGGGAATGAAAAGCGCACCCACATGATGAAAAAGACAATGACAATCATCTTGGTGAACAAGATAAGTGGTCCGACGATGTTCATCCAGTTGTCGATGCTGTCGATGGTGGTCCAACCGAACCATGAGAACGGCACTGCCCAACCACCAAGGAAAAGAACCGAAGCAATCATGGAAAACACGCCGGCGGTTGCAAATTCACCAATGAAGAAAATGAGGAAGCGAAAGCCCGAGTATTCGGTCATGTAACCAGAAACGAGTTCAGATTCAGCAATAGGCATATCGAATGGGGTCTGCGTGAGTTCAGCTTGTACTGCAATCATGAACACGATGAACCCAACGAACTGTGTGATGACGTAAGGATTACCAAGACCACTGAAGCCAAACATTGAGTCTGCATTCTGTGCAAGCACGATTTGTTGGAGATTCATAGTGCCGGCCTGGATAACGACGCCCACAACAGCAAGAACCATCGGAAGTTCATACGCGATGAGCTGACCAGCTGCACGCAGGCCACCAAGCAACGAGTACTTGTTTGCGCTAGCCCAACCAGCAATCAGAATTCCGAGAACTGATACTGACGACACTGCCAGTGCATAAAACACTCCGGCCTCGAAGTTTGTAAACAAAGCATCAGGACCAAACGGCACCACAACGACCAAGAGGAATGTGCTTGCTAAGACAATCAGAGGAGCCAACTTGAAAATGAACTTGTCAGCACGTGCTGGATAGATGTCTTCTTTTTGCAGCCACTTGCCCACTTCGGCAAAAAGTTGCATCGAACCCTGCGGGCCCGCTTCCATTGGGCCAAGACGTGACTGCATAAACGACATCATCTTGAACAAGAACAGATACACCACAGTTCCGGCTGGAAGAAGAACGGCAACAAGCCCACCTAAAACGCGAAGAAGTGACTGCGCCCAATACGGCAGATCAGCAGAAAGAAGAGTCGCGAGATTCATCAGCGATCAATGTCTCCAAGGATGAAGTACAACGAAGCAAGAATGGTGATGATGTCTGGGACATAGACACCCTTCAACAGCCACGGAGTAATAGAGATGTTGTTGAACGATGCGCTGCGAATCTTGACGCGGAATGGCCCCATGTCACCTTGGGAAACGACGTAGTAGCCCATTTCTCCAAGAGGGTTCTCCGTTGAGACCCATGCTTCACCTTCAGGCACCTTAATGATCTTTGGCACCTTGGCCATGATGGGGCCCGCAGGAATTGTCTCGAGTAGTTGATCAACAATGCGTGTTGACTCACGAACTTCCTGCAGACGTACCCAGCAACGTGCAAACGAGTCGCCATCTGGATGAGTGATGACTTTGAAGTCAACCTTGTCGTACGCAAGAGGCAATTTCTGGTCACGACGAAGGTCCCAGTCAACTCCACTTGCACGCAGGTTTGCGCCGGACATTCCGTATTGCAATGCGACATCCTTTGGAATCACACCAATACCGCGAGTACGTGATTGGAAAATTTCGTTTCCGAACAACAGGTCTTCAATTTGATCGCAGAAGCCACGAAGTTTCTTCATGACATTGCGTGTCTCATCGATAAAGCCAGCAGGCAGATCGTCTTTCAATCCGCCGATGCGGTCGAAGTTTGGATGGAAGCGTCCACCCGTTGCACCTTCAATAAGGTTCAACACGTATTCACGGTCACGGAACGCAAAGAACACTGGTGTAACAGCGCCAAGTTGAACACCAAGATCGCCGAGGAACAAAGTGACGTTTGCAATACGTGACAACTCAAACAAGATGGTGCGAATGTGCTGTGCGCGCGATGGCGCTTCAACACCCATCAACTTTTCTGCAGCCAAAATAAAAGGAACTTCGTTTGCAAAAGACCCGAGCCAGTCAATGCGGTTTACCAATGCTGTGACTTGAGGGTACGAACGAACTTCTGTCAGTTTTTCGTAACCACGATGCATGTAGCCGCACGATGGGTCTGCCCAAAGAACTTGTTCACCATCAAGGCGAGCAATGATTCGCAGAGTTCCGTGGGTGGCGGGGTGCTGTGGCCCGATGTTGAGAGTCATGCCCTCAGTTTCAAGTTCAACGTTGACACGCGCGTCAGCAGCTTGCGCTGCGATGTATGCAAGTTGTTGACGATCTCCGAGAAGACTCATGATGCGACACCTTCCTCTTCACTGTCATCACCAGGAAGTGGCTCGACATCGACAATTCCGGGCCAGGGTTTCACCATGCGTGCAAGCAGTGGGAAATCTTTACGAAGTGGGTGTCCTTCAAAATCTGTTGGCAAGTACATGTTGCGCAGATCAGGATGACCGTTGAAACCAATGCCGAACATCTCATGTGTCTCGCGCTCATGCCAGTTAGCACCAGCAAAAACTTGCGACCATGAATCAATAGCCATTAGCGAATCATCAACATCAACTTTGATATTGATACCGAGAGTTGTGAATGGCTGTACAAGACGAGCGATCACTTGAAAACGAGTGTCACCGCCTGCATATCCCTGCTTAATGACAGTGCTGCGCTCGACTGGTGGAGCGGTTGGATCATCTTCACCGCGGCCATAAGGAGATGGAAGCCAGTCAATAGCTGAGATGAATCCGAAATATGTGTAACCGAGGCTCTTTAAAGTTTCACCAGTTGAGCGCCAAGCATCTGCAGTGACACGAATCCACATGTCGTCGTTTGGTTTTACGAGCGAATCAACGACAGCAGTTCCGAGCGCTGAACACACACGAGCAATCTCTGCATCGCGCACATCATCGCGTGGAGTTTCAGTTGGGGTATCAGTTGTTGACGACAACGGGGATACCTCCCTTTTCTGCAGTTTCTCCATCGATATACATTGACTTTGTGCCTTCGCCACGCCAACGTGCGCCCATGTCTTCGTTCTTTATGCGCTGTTGCAACAACACAATTCCTTCAAGCAATGCTTCAGGACGTGGAGGACAGCCAGGTACGTACACATCAACAGGAATGATTTGATCAATTCCCTTTGTTACTGAATAGCTATCCCAATATGGTCCACCACAGTTTGCACACGAACCCATTGAAATGACGTACTTCGGTTCAGGCATTTGTTCATATAAACGCTTGATAGCTGGTGCCATTTTGTCTGTAACAGTTCCTGAGATAACAACAAGGTCTGCTTGTCGTGGTGACGCAGGAAGAGGAATCACTCCGAGACGCATGACGTCGTAACGTGGCGAACCAAACGCCGCACCCATTTCAATTGCACAGCATGCAAGACCCCATTGGTACACCCAGAGGCTGTACGAACGACCGAGGTTAAATAATTGTGTCAGCGGTTTGCCCAACCGACCACGATCTACAAGACCCATAATAAAACCCTTGTTCCTAGACCCAGCGCAGGACGCCTTTGCGCCACGCATAGACGAGACCAAGCAACAAGATGGCAACAAAGATGCCCATCTCTACAAGGCCAAAACCTGCGTACCGCTCGAGTTGAGTGGCCCACGGGAAAATAAAAACTGCTTCAACATCAAAGATGACGAACAACAACGCAAAAACGTAATAGCGAATTTGGCTTTGTGACCAACCGTCACCAACGGGATCAACACCGCTTTCGTAGGTGAGCAATTTTTCCGCGTTGGGATTATTCGGACGAATAAGTGCCGAAATACCAAGCAGCAAGCCGGCAACAAGAAAGGAGGCCAGTCCAAACCACACAACAGTGAGATAGGACCGTAGGAACGGGGACATCACGACCAAAACTACTACGGGGACTCACTATCGTCCCAACTACGCAATGGACCAGCGCCCCGTTACGCCATGTGCCTTTGTGCGATATTTTCTAAAAACCATGCGACCAATTCATCGCATCTCTGTTCGGCATCGACCACGCGAGAACTCGTTTCGTGGATCAATTGGTCGGGGGTCATTCCGATAGCCGCCAATTCATCGCCGCCCTGGCCAGTTATCCACAATCGCACAATCGATTCAGACGCCTCAGGGTGGAATTGAAGGCCAAGGGCCCTCCCGCAGATCATGGCCTGGGGTCCAACGGGTGAATCAGCAAGGGCCGTGGCTCCAGCGGGAACGCTAAATCGGTCGTAATGCCACTGCATCCAATCACCTCGAGTCAGGCATTCGGGGGCTGAATTGGTCGCCTCAGAGACCGGAAACACTTGGTACCAACCGATTTCAGGGGTTTTTGCCCGGGTGATTTCCCCTCCCAGGGTGACCGCCAATTGTTGTGCGCCAAAGCAAATGCCCAGAATTGCGATACCCCGAGACACCGCATCTGCCAGCAGGGTTTGCTCGGCCCGCACGGGTTCTGCAACATGATCCCAATACGTGCTCCAATTCGACCCCATGGCAACAACGAGATCACAACCGTCGAGTGACGGCCAATTCTGATGGTCTTCTCGAAGAAATTCAGTGAATGAGTACCCGCGTCGGCGTAATGCACGTCCAACAAAACCAGGATCAGCATCCTCACTATTAGCGATGAGTACAGCGCGCATGCCCACTACGGTAGGGGCTGATGACAGCTATACCAATTGATTCTGCCGTCATTGAAGCGGCCCGGCTTGCCGGAATAGGGGTTGTCAAGCGCACCCCCATCACTGAGTCGGCCGCATTGTCAGAACGGTACGGCGGAAACGTGGTGTTCAAGGCTGAAAATTTGCAACGCACGGGGTCTTTCAAAATTCGCGGCGCCATGAGCAAGCTCGCCTCTCTCGGCGACGCATTGAAAAATGGCGTGGTCGCGGGTAGTGCTGGAAACCATGCTCAATCAATTGCATTTGCAGCACGACATCACAATGTTCCGTGTGAGATTTTTGTTCCGGCAGGCGCATCATTGTCGAAGATGGAAGCTGTCCGTTCATACGGTGCAATTCTCAGCGAAGGTGGAGACACCCTGTCTGACGCTGTCGCTGCAGCGCAACGACATGCAGATGCAACGGGAATGAATTTCTGTCATCCATATGACGACCCCATCGTTGTTGCGGGACAAGCAACTCTCGGTCTTGAATTGCTAGAAGATATTTCAGATTTATCTCTTGTCATTATTCCACTCGGTGGAGGAGGGTTGACTGGCGGTGTTGCAATGGCACTGAAAACTTTCAACCCAAAGATTCGAGTCATTGGTGTTCAAGTACGTGCGTGTGCGCCATACGCCGGATCACCTCCCCCCGACGGCCCAATCGTCACACTTGCAGACGGAATTGCAGTGAAGATGCCAGGTGCTTTCACACGTCCACTTATTGAACGCTACGTCGATGAGATAGTTGTTGTTGAAGAAGATCTTGTTGCCGATGCGATGGTCCTCTTGATGGACCGAGGCAAGTTATATGTTGAAGGCGGTGGAGCCGTTGGCGTTTCTGCACTGATGAGCGGCCAAGTACAACCGGCACAGACTGGCACAACATGTGTTGTTCTATCGGGCGGAAACGTTGATCTTGGCTTAGTTCCTGGACTCATTCGTCGTAACGAAACAAAAGCTGGTCGCAGACTCATTTTGTTTGTCCGTATCTCTGACAGACCAGGTGGGCTTGCTCGATTACTTACATTGTTCGCCGAGACTGGCGCCAATCTGGTTGAAGTAGAACATGTTCGCGAAGGTGTGAGTTTGCATGTTCGCGAAACAGGCGTACAAGCTGTTCTAGAAGTACGCGGCCGTGAACATGCTGATGAAGTATTGGCTGCAGTGCGCAATGCCGGATACGAGGCAGACGAAGTAGAAGCCGGATGAGCAAACCGCTGATTGCAATTCCAGGACGCTTGAGTCCTGAAGCGACAGGACACCGCACTCCGGTTACAAGTTGTGGACAGAACTACATCGATGCCATCCATCGTGCAGGTGGTCTACCAGTCCTTGTTCCACCAACAGACGACATGTCAACTATTGCCGCAACTATTGCTCGCTGCGATGGAATGCTCCTGATTGGTGGCGGAGATGTCAGCCCATCAAAATACGGAGCGACCGAATGGGCACGGTTGTTTGGAGTCAATGAACTTGTTGATGACTTTGAAATTGCAGCCCTCCACAGAGCCATAGAATGTGACATCCCAGTTTTAGCCGTCTGTCGCGGACAACAAGTTCTGAACGTTGCTCTTGGTGGCACTCTTGTGCAACACCTCAAGACAACTCCTGACCATCGCGACACCATGCACGGTATTCAGGTCGTCACTGGTTCACGTTTGGCGCAAGCTATGGGAACAACTGATCCACTTATTCATTCACTTCATCATCAAGCGATTGAAAAAGTAGCGCCAGGTCTTGTTGTCGTCGGAACACATCAAGACGGCACTATTGAAGCGGTCGAGCACACAGGCTCAACATGGATTGTGGCAGTGCAATGGCACCCAGAAGACACAGCCCGCGAAGATCCGTCACAACAGGGTTTGTTTAATACCCTGATTTCTCACGCCAGCTGAATCAGCGTGGCGCAAAACGCGCAAGACGCGTGGCGTGAAGTAGCAACTCAGGGAAGAACCCAACAATCAGAGTTGCAACAACGGCAATTGCAATAACAATGACTACGGCTGGATCGATAGTGATTTCAGAATCCGATTCAGGTTCTTCTAACCACATGCTGACTGCTATACGAAGATACAAATACGCACCGATAACTGCTGCAACCATTGCAGCTACTGCAAGAACATATGAGTTCGCTTCGACAGCAGACTTGATGACTGCAAATTTTGCAACAAACCCAGCCGTCAGTGGGACTCCTGCTTGAGCGAACAACAAAACAGTAAATGCCAGCGCCAAAGCGGGGCGGCGCTTTGCCAAACCTTTGAAATCAGAGAGATTCGTATCGCCATCGGTATTGCCCGACATTGCGAGCACAATTGCAAATGAGCCCATCACCAACACGGTGTAGATAGCCAGGTAGTTCATTGAAGAAGCAACGCCGTCACCGCGCATGTGCCCAGCCGCTTCTAAACCGACCAAAATAAATCCGGCGTGGCTAATAGATGAATAGGCCAACATACGTTTTACGTTTGTCTGGACCACTGCCAAAATCGAACCTGTAAATACGGTGAGGATTGCAAGTGCCCACACCACAGGGCGCCAATCATCAACGCGTTGTTCAAGACCTACCAACAGCACGCGCATGAGAGCGGCAAACGCTGCAACTTTTCCGGCAGATGCCATAAATGCCGTAACCGGAGTTGGTGCTCCTTCATATACGTCAGGAGTCCACACATGGAACGGTGCAGCCGACACCTTGAACCCGAGACCAACCAACAACATGCCGATTCCAACGAGCAACATCGCATCTGCGTTGATGAGGGAAATATTTCCGGACAACGCTTCGCCGATACCCGAGATCTTTGTGCTGCCCGTTGACCCGAAGATTAATGCCACTCCGTACAAGAAAAAAGCAGATGAGAAACCACCAAGAATGAAGTACTTCAGACCTGATTCCTGGCTCTGCTCGCGATCGCGATTGCTGGCCGCCAACAGATACAAAGACAGACTGAGTGTTTCGAGTCCGAGGAACAAGACAATCAGATCATTGGCAGACACCATTACTAATGCGCCAATAGCAGCAGTCAATAAAAGGGCATACAACTCTGGGCCATCAGCATTCATTCGAGCTAAATAGGCCGACATCATCAGGGCCCCGAGAATTACTGCAAGACAGATTGTGATGCTTGCCAGAACAGAGAATCGGTCAATGGCAATAGCATCTGCAAAGAATGTCTCGCCCTTGTTGTAATACAAGTTGTTCCACTTCACTGCATTTGCAACGATGGCAACAGTTGTTGAGATACCTGTTACCCATGCGTATCCGCGACGTGGCCATGTTGGAACGAGCGAACCGACGATTAGAAGAAAACAAGTACCGGCCAACAATGAAAGTATGGGAATCAGTTCAACCCAAGGAATTGATGGGCCGTCAAGTGTCGCTGCAATAACCATCACTCGCCTGCCTTGTCTCCGTGAGGCTCAACCACAATGTTGGGTGTTGTCGGTGCCTTGTAGTTGCTATGAGACACAACGTGTTCCACCAACTTGTCAACGCTAGGTTCAATTCGCTCAAGCATTGGCTTTGGATACACACCGGTGAATCCGATGAGTCCGATAAACACCATAATTAGCGCACCCTCGCGCAAAGTCATCTCAGCGAAACTTGAATTCGCTTCATCAGGCTCACCATGGAATACGCGTTGGTACGCCCACAACAAATACAACGCGGCAAGAATGACGCCAGTCGCAGCGACAATGGTCCACCATCGTGCCGACTGGAATGAACCAATCAGAATCAAAAATTCTCCGGCAAATCCGTTGAGTCCCGGAACTCCGATAGAACTCAACATCACAATCATGAACGCAGCCGAGAATATCGGAGCCACAGATTGGATGCCGCGCAACTCAGCGATTTGGCGAGTATGACGACGCTCGTAAATCATGCCGACCATCAAGAACAATGCCCCAGTCGAAATACCATGGTTCACCATTTGCATCACACTGCCCGTGAGAGATTGTGAAGTGATGGCGAAAATACCAAGGACAATAAATCCGAGGTGAGCAACAGATGAATACGCAACAAGGCGCTTCAAGTCAGCTTGCATGGTGGCTGCGATTGCGCCATAAATAATTCCGATTACTGCAAGTGTGAGCAGCACTGGTTTTGCCCACACTGCTGCTGCTGGGAACAGGTACAAACCAAATCGAAGGAAACCATACGTTCCCATCTTCAACAACACACCAGCCAAAATGACTGAGCCACCAGTTGGCGCTTGTGTATGTGCATCAGGCAGCCATGTATGCAACGGGAAGATGGGCACTTTTACAGCAAAAGCGATGGCAAACGATACGAACAACCAGCGGCCGGTATTGGTAGCAAAACTTGCATGTTCGGCAAGCGTTACTAAGTCGAAGGTGAGGTATCCAATGTCGTGTCGAGCGATAACGGCGGTGGCAATGATGCCGACCAACATGAATGCCGAGCCGAGCATCGTGTACAAAAAGAACTTTGTGGCTGCGTAGACCCGCTTGTCGTATCCCCATCCACCAATGAGGAAATACATCGGCACAAGAACAATTTCGAAGAAGATAAAGAACAAGAAGAGATCAAGACTGAGGAAACTACCCATCACGCCTGCTTCAAGTAACAACAGCCATGCCAGATAACGCTTGTGATCGTGATGCGGATCAACACCAAGGATTACTAGCGGGAAAAGTATTCCGGTGAGAACGACAAGGAAAAGAGAAACACCGTCAACTCCAAGATGCCAAGAGATTCCCCATGACGTCACCCAGTCATGTTGAGAAACGTATTGGAATCCGGATTCATGAGAATGGAATGAGGCCAACAACCAGATCGACATACCGCCAACACCGACGCTGAAAAGCATCGCGATGAGCTTTACAATCTCAAGATGCTTGTTGCTGACAATGGTGATGAGAACTGCGCCGAGAATCGGCAGCAAGATAAGCGCCGATAAAATTGGGAAAGAAGCATGCATTAGAGAATTCCTCTCAGAAGGAACCAAGCAAGTAGTACTACTGCACCGAGACCAATAACAAAGGCGTACGAACGTACATGTAGGTTGTGCATTTTGCGCTAGTGGCCTCTAGCTGCACGTACTTCGGTAGCTATGCAGTTTACTGCGCCGTCAACGACTTTTTCATCGAATGTAGCAAAGCCAACAAAAGCTGTGATTTTTGGTTCGATGATTTTGAACTTGCCTTTTGAGTAGACCGCAATAGAAGCGACAACACCAGACACGGCAATGAGAACTGCGACAACCAATAGCAACCACTTGTTAGCTTCAGCCCATGAACCAGCAATTGAGGCTTCAGAATGCCCAACGACTGGTTCGAGCCAATGTTCGAGGAACTTGGTGCTGTGTGAGAACGGCAACTGAAGTGCGCCGCCGAGAATTGATAATCCGGCGAGAACAACAAGCGGAGTCACCATGGTCCATGGACTTTCCTGTGGTGTGTGGTCGCCATGCGCACCATTTTCTTCCGCATGATCATGCCAACGTGCTTCACCGAAGAACACCATGATGACCTGACGTGTCATGTAGTACGCGGTGAGAAGTGCAGTCACCACTCCGATAAGCCAGAGAAGTCGATTGTTTGCGAATGCTGCAAGGAGAATTTCATCCTTCGACCAGAAACCTGCAAATGGTGGGATACCAGCAATAGCCAACCAACCAATGATGAAGGTGAACCCGGTGATGGGCATGAGCTTTCGAAGAGCTCCCATCTTGCGCATGTCTTGTTCATGATGCATGCCATGGATAACAGAGCCTGAACCGAGGAACAAAAGGGCCTTGAAAAATGCGTGGGTCACCATATGGAAAATCGCTGCTACGTAGGCACCGGAACCGATGGCGAGGAACATAAAGCCGAGTTGAGAAACAGTTGAATATGCCAAGACTTTTTTGATGTCGGTTTGAGCTACTGCAATAGTCGCTGCAAAGAGCGCGGTGAGAGCGCCGACTGTGGCGATCACATCACCGAGCCATGGATACGACGCATGAAGGACTGGCGACATACGCGTAAGAAGGAATACTCCAGATGTCACCATGGTGGCCGCATGAATTAGAGCTGAAACCGGAGTTGGGCCTTCCATCGCGTCGGGCAACCATATATACAACGGCAGTTGTGCGCTCTTTCCGCATGCACCAACAAACAACATCATGGCTATTCCAGTTGCAGTAACTGCGGCAATCTTGCCGCCCGCAGCAGCAGAGTTAATACCTTCATATGACAATGTTCCGACTGCAGAGAAGGCAAGGAACATTGCGACCATCATTCCCCAGTCGCCGACTCTGTTAGTCACAAATGCTTTCTTTCCAGCAGTTGCAGCAGAGTCACGCGTATGCCAGAAGGAGATGAGGAAGTACGAGCAGGCACCCACACCTTCCCAACCAAGGAAGGTAACGAGAAGGTTTTCACCGAGCACAAGCATCAACATGGAAAAAACGAAGAGGTTGAGATACAGGAAGAACTTTGAAAACTTTGGATCGCCATGCATGTAGCCGATTGCATACAAGTGAATGAGAGATCCGATTCCCGTAACAAAGAGAGCCATCGTGACGCTCAAAGGGTCTGCCAGGAGAGCCATATCAACTTGCAGTGAACCGACAGGCAACCACGAGAACAATGTGACGACATGATGACGTTCTTCTGCAGTACGCGATAAGAGGTCGAGGTAAACGCCAACCACTACAACAAACGAAGATGCGGTCATCGCTGTAGCAAGTATTCCGGCACGTGGTTCGCCAAGAACCCGGCCAAACAAGAAAATTAATAAGAAGCCAGCTAACGGCAGTGCTGGAATAAGCCAGACCAGATTCAACATGGCAACTACCCCTTCAGTCCGGACATATCGTCGACTGTCAAAGTGGTGCGTCGGCGCATGATGGAAACAATGATGCCGAGCCCGACTACTACTTCAGCAGCAGCAACAACGAGAACGAAAAATACGGCGACTTGGCCGTCAATGTTGGCAATTTGGCTCGACAAAGCAACGAACGAAAGATTCACGGCATTCAACATCAATTCAATGCACATAAACATAATGAGAGGGTTGCGACGCACCATGACTCCGACGGTGCCGATACCAAACAACACTGCGGACAAAACGAGATACCACGTTGACGTGGGCTGTGCGACAGAAAGCATGAAACTCATTTCCCGGTCCCTACAGACTTGGTTTTACGTGCCATTACGACTGTGCCAATAACCGCAACCAGCAACAGCACTGACGTAATTTCAAAGGCAAAAACATTGTCACTGAAAATCACCCGCGCCAGTTGGCGGATGTTTGCATCAGGAGATTCAAGGGTGGTCTCATTGACGCCTTGGCCAGAGGCTCCGAGCCCTGCCCGAGACGAAACAATTGCAGCGATCACAATGGCACTGATACCGACTCCGATAATTGCAGCAAGTGGGCGTTGGTTGGTGATTGGTTCGACGCTGAGATCTTCTGCTCTATCAACGCCGAGCAACATAATGACGAACAAGAACAAAACCACAATCGCTCCGGCATAGACAATCACTTGTACTGCTGCCAAAAAGTGCGCATCGTGCGCAACAAACATCACAGCAATACCGAACAGAGTCAGAACAAGACTCATGGCGGCGTGCACGGGGTTAGAGCGAGTAACAACTCCCAAGGCCCCAGCTAGAACCATTGCCGCTGCGATAACAAAAACGAAGAGTTCCATTAGTTTTCCAACTCAGATTCATCACTGATGTCTTGCGTTGGTTCTGCAGGGCGAACTCCGTATCCGAGTTCCCCACCCCATGAAACGACTCCGACAAAATCTTCGCTTCCGGCTGACGCAGTCGCGCGCATCCAACCAGATGTGTTCTGGTCTTCGCCTGGGCGCCAGTCTTCCCACGGCAGATGCTGCGGTATGCCATGGTTATCGACAAGTAATTCAGACTTTGTATAAATGGCATCTTGGCGATTGGTAAATGAGAACTCAAATAATTTGGTCTCAGTAATTGCTTCTGTTGGGCATGCCTCGACGCACAAATCGCAATGGATGCACCGCAGATAATTGATTTCGTATATGAAACCGAATCGCTCACCAGGAGACGTTGGATTGTCGGGGTTATTGTCGGCTCCGCGCACATAAATGCACTTTGCAGGACACACACCAGCGCATAATTCGCAACCGATGCACTTTTCCATTCCGTCTTCGTAACGATTGAGAACGTGACGGCCATGCATGCGCTCTGGCTTGTCGATCTTTTCGTCTTTAGTGTCGTTGTGTTTACGACGAAATACTCGGCCACCTGAATATTCAGTTGTGACCTTGTTACGTGCACCATGCTGACGCATGGTGACGAGAAATCCTCCGAAGTAGCCCATTAGAAGCTCGCTCCATCCTTCTCACGATTGACACGACTGACATGTTGCGCAGCCAGTAGTAATCCGTATCCACCAATTAAAACAAGCGCAGTCACAAAGGTGACAACAATTTGATCCCATCCGGCATCTCGGCCTACACGCTGTGCGGCAAGAAGCATGAACCAACCGAGAGAACCAGGAATCAGAATCTTCCAGCCCAAGTCCATGAGTTGGTCATAACGGAAACGCGGAAGGGTGGCGCGGAACCATACGTATATATAGAGGAAGACAAGCACTTTGAGAAGAAGCCAAATAGTGCCCTCAATCGCGTTCGGGATAAACGGAATATCAAGAGTGGTGTTTCCAATAGAGATGGGTTGAGGACCCCCAAAGAACAAAGTCACGATTAGCGCAGACATTGTGACCGTGTTCATGAATTCAGCCAAAAAGAACAGCGCAAATCGAATTGACGAGTACTCAGTATTGAAGCCGCCAACAAGTTCTTGTTCCGCCTCCACCAAGTCGAACGGAGGTCGATTCAATTCTGCAGTAGCGGCGATGAGAAATATGACAAATGGTACGAAACCTGTTGCAACAATGTTCCAGTTTCCAATCGACGATTGCATGTTCACAATGCCTGCAGTTGACAAGGTTCCAGATACCAACAGCACCGCACCGAGTGACAAACCAAGAGCTGCTTCATAGGAGACCATCTGGGCCGATGCGCGAACAGCACCAAGCAATGGATATTTTGACCCGCTCGACCAACCGGCCAACATGATTCCGTATACAGCAATCGATGAAATTGCCAAAGCAAACAGCACTCCGACAGGAGGGTCAGCTAATTGCAGTCGAGTCTGATGTCCGAACAAGGTGACGAGGCCACCCTTGCCATCGCGAAAATCTCCACCAAGCGGAATGATCGCAAATGCAAGAAACGCTGGGACCAATGCAAGATACGGCGCCAGACGGAACATAAACCGGTCTGAACGTTCTGGAATGAGATCTTCTTTGAAGAACAACTTGATTCCATCCGCCAGAGTTTGCAAGATCCCCCATGGACCGGCTTTGTTTGGTCCAACTCGGTTCTGCATGCCAGCGATGACTTTGCGTTCGAACCACACCATCAACATTGTTGCAACCAAGCCGACAACGAAAACCAACAGTACTTTCACAAGGACTATGAGTAATGGTGTCCAGAGGACATTGCCTTCCAACATTGGATCAATGGCGAAAATTACACCACTCACATTGACTCAATTCTGACGTCAATGATTGATTCATTTCGACGAACGAGTTCACGCACATCAGCACCTATTTGATTGAACGGCACCCATGCTGTGCCGCGAGGTATCGAGGACGACGCACGAACTGGCAGCACAATGGAACTGTGCGAATTTGACACTCGCACATTTGTTCCTTCAGCAGCGCCCACGCGATCAAGATCAAGAGGATGAATAAATACGTTCACCTCAGTAGCCAAATTCGCTAGTGATGGACTGGTTATTGTGCCGATTGCACGGTCAAACAACTTACGACTGAGATCGAGGCGGAATTCATATGAGTTGCGAGGTGCGGCAACACTTGCCACTGCTGGTGCAGAACTTTGTGGAGTCACGGACACGACTACTCCGTCGCGCTTGATCGCTACCGCAGTGGTGGTGCTTCCGAAACCAGGAACTGCAGCAGACATCGCGTTTTGAATGTCTGACAATGTAGTGAAGTTCGATTCGTGACCAAGAAGTGTCAGCAGTTCAACTGCAATCATCCAGTCTGCCCGTGATGTTCCGTGCGGAGTAATTTTTTGCACGACAGAAGTCACTCGACCCTCAAGATTCATCGTGGTGCCATCTTTTTCACCGTAAGCAGCTGCAGGTAATACAACATCTGCATGCGACGCACTGGCTGTGAGGAACGTATCAATGGCAACGACAAACTTTGCGCCCGCGATTCCTCGACGAGCGAGATCAATGTCTGCAACATCGGAGAGTGGGTCGGCGCCAAGAAGGATGAGGCAATCAACATTGCCCTTCGCTGATGCTTCAAGGATTGTTGCAGCATCATTGCCGTTGCGAGGAGCGAGCCCAAGGGACAATGCACCACGGACGTTTCCGCGACGCAAGACCGGCAACACACTTGCCGATGGTGTAGCTGTAAGAACAGCAGAGAGAGCCTCCATCGTGTGTGATGCAGATTCTGCAAGGTTTGGACGACCAGCGACTACAACAACCGGGCCAGATGCAAGTTGTTCAGAAATATCTGCTTGCGCAAGAAGTCCAGGGATAGCGCTAGCGGCGGTTCCGGATTCTGCACGAATTGATTTCCATGCGTACTTCGTCAGGCCAGTTTCATGAGACGAAATCTCAATGAGACGAATTCGCTTCTTCTGCACTGCATCACGAAGACGCAGATACAGCACTGGAAGTTCTTCCTTGATGTCTGGAGCCAAAAGAATCACTGTGCCGCCAGCACATGCAGAATCAATTGTCGCTTGCGGATACGAGAACACAGACGCTGGAAGTCCATCATCGAGTTGAGCATCACGCATTGTGATTCCGGCCGCATCAGCAAGAGCGCCCCACATATATGCGTCTTCGTTTGTTCCGCGAGCACCACCAAGAATTGCTACTGAGCCTTCGCGCGAATGGCGGATAACACGTGCAACTGACTCAAGAGCGTCAGACCACGAGGAAGTAATAAAGGAATCACCCGACTTGATTTGCGGGGTCGAAAGGCGATCTTCTGAATTCGTTGACTGGAAGTTGAAACGACCCTTGTCACACAACCAACCCCAGTTCACTGGATCACTATCGACACCTTGGTAGCGCAACAACTCGTCACGGCTTGATTGCACAACGGTGCGGCAACCAACTGAGCACGTTGTGCATGTGCTTTCACGTTGTTCAAGGTCCCATGGACGAGCCTTGAATCGGTATGGCGAAGCAGTGAGTGCACCCACTGGGCAAATTTGCACGGTGTTGCCAGAAAAATAAGAAGCAAACGGTTCATCAGGGAACGTCATTATTTGTGTGTTGTTTCCGCGCTGAGTGAAACTTATGAGAGGGTCGCCCGCTACTTCATCAGCGAAACGGGTGCAGCGATCGCACAAGATGCAGCGTTCGCGGTCAAGAAACACCAAGTCGCTAATTGGGATTGGCTTTTCATAGTGACGCTTCTCTTCTACAAAGCGACTCTCACCCGCACCATGACTGAAAGCTTGGTCTTGCAACGGGCACTCCCCGCCCTTGTCGCAAACTGGGCAGTCAAGTGGATGATTCGCAAGAAGTAACTCAATCATGCCTTCTTGTGCACGCTTTACTTGTGGTGTATCTGTGCGCACAATTTGACCATCAGCAACAGGCGTCATACAACTAACGACCATCATCGGGCCGCGAGGCCCTTCTACTTCCACCATGCATTGGCGGCACATGCCGACTGAGCTCATACGTGGGTGGTAGCAAAACCGAGGAATGTATTCATCGACACTGTCTGCTGCCGCAATGATGAAATCACCTTTACGTGCTGCAACGGTGCGACCGTTAATATTGATTGATACCGCATTTGGGTCTTGAGGCGGCATGTCGTTTGCATCAGTGGTGTCAATAGTGGTCATTCTGAAACCGCCGTTACTTTGATCATGGTGCGCTTCACGATGCGAGCATCGAATTCGCTACGGAACAACGTAAGAGCTGAATGAACTGGCGCATACGCAGATGGACCAACGAAGCAGATGGTGTTCATGCGATACGGAAATGGCACTGCTGCAATTCCAAGTTTTTCATTTGATGCATGGGGGAATGCGCCCGGGCAAATTGATTCGCCCACTTCAAAGATTTGGTCAAGGTCAGCATCTGTGCCTTTGCCATCAACAACGCGGGACAAAATACGTTCGAGCCATGTTCCGCCTTCACGGCATGGTGTGCACTTGCCGCACGATTCATGAGCATAGAAACGAGTAAGGGTTAATGCGGCACGCGGAATGTCTGTGGTTGAGTCCATCACCATGATGGCGCCAGAGCCAAGCATTGAACCTGCAGGCCCTACCTGACTTGCTTCGAACGGAAGATCAAGTTGATCAGGAGTGAACCACGGAGCAGAACCACCACCAGGAACAAAAGCTTTGAGATCATTTCCGTTACGAATGCCTTGGCAGAACTCGTCTCCGTACAACAGGTCACGGAATGTTGTGATGCCATTGATGATTTCAAATACACCAGGACGATTGACATGGCCAGAGACTGCGACCATCCGTGTACCAGGAGATGTTGCTGTACCAATTGCTGTGTATGCAGCAGCACCGTTATTCAACAACCATGGAAGGTTGGCAAGAGTCTCAACGTTGTTGACAATTGTTGGTTGTCCGTACAGGCCATTAGCTGCAGGGAAATAAGGAGGCTTCAAGCGAGGCATGCCGCGATTGCCTTCAAGGCTTTCAATCAATGCAGTTTCTTCGCCCACCACGTACGCGCCTGCGCCCCAGTGAAGAACGATGTCAAGAGAGAACTTTGAACCGAGAATGTTCTTACCGATGTATCCGGCTGCATATGCCTCATTGAGGGCAGTGGCAACTCGTTCTTGAGCGAGCGCCATTTCTCCACGTATATAGAGGAAGCATTGCGACAAACCCGCTGCATACGCAGCAATCAGACAACCTTCAATCAGTTGATGAGGATCGCACTCCATTAGCAAACGGTCTTTGTACGTGCCTGGTTCACTTTCGTCGCCGTTGACAACGAGGTAGCGAGGCCATACACCTTGTGGCATGAGCCCCCATTTATTGCCTGCAGGGAAACCAGCACCACCACGGCCAAGAACTGTGGCGTTCTTCACTTCATCATGAATTTCATTTGCAGGACGAGCGAGTGCCAAACGCAATCCCTTATAGCCATCAGTGGCAAGGTAACGCTCAAGCGTGTATGAGTCTTCATATTGAAAACGTGATGTCACAACTTGAGGACGATCACCGGCATAAAAGCCAGGTGCATGTTTCCAGGTTCCACCGGTCATAGCGCAGCCTTTCCATCTAGCCATACAGGATTTTCCGTGACTAACTCTGGGGAGACGGCACCGACTGCGCGATCAGCAGGAATATGTTGGCGAATTACAGCAACTGTTCCGTGAGCGGGGATTTCGGATGACAAAGTTCCGGCCGACAAATCATCAATGAGGGTGTCGAGTTGATCTGGAGTGACGCGATAGCGATAGCGATAATTCACTTGCAAGCATGGAGCTTCGGTACATGCGGCTTGGCACTCGGCACGTTCAAGAGTGAATTTTCCATCTGCCGTGGTGGAACCCATCTTGATGCCGAGACGCTCTTCTGCATGGTGCATGAGTTCTTCTGCACCCATCAATGCACACGACATAGTGCCGCAGATATTGATGAGGTACTTACCCACTGGTTCGAATTTGAACATCTCGTAGAACGATGCTGTTCCGAATACTTCTGCTGATGACGCTCCGACTAATTCGGCAATGTGCGCCATCGCTTCGTTTGTGACGTAACCATCTTGTTCCTGAGCCAAGTGCAACAGCGGAATAGTCGCAGACCTTGCCTTTGGATAACGACCAATTATTTCACGTGCAAGGCGAATGTTTTCTTCTGTTAGTCGAGCCATTAGCGATCAACCTCCCCGAGTACCGGATCAACGGATGAAATAACTGCAACAGCATCAGCAACGAGCCCGCCACGCATCATGTGCGGCATGGTTTGAATATTCACAAATGACGGAGCACGAACATGCATGCGATAAGGATTCGAGGATCCGTCGCTCACGATGTAACAACCAATTTCGCCTCGCGGACTTTCGATAGCTACATACACTTCGCCCTCTGGCACTTTGAAGCCTTCGGTAAAGATCTTGAAATGGTGAATCAGTGCTTCCATTGATTCGTCAATGCGTGCACGAGGTGGTGGCGTGACTTTCTTGTTCTGGATACGGAAATCACCAGAAGGCATACGCTCAAGAACTTGATACACAATGCGCATTGATTCACGAATCTCGTTGAAACGAATTGAGTAACGGTCGTATGCATCACCGTATTGACCAACGATGACATCGAACTCCAATTCGTCGTAGTGCAAATACGGCATGTCACGACGTAGGTCCCAAGCAACTCCGGTTGAACGAAGAATTGGGCCAGTTGCACCAAGAGCAATTGCTTCTTGTGCAGTGATAACACCAACACCTTGGAGACGCTCGCGCCAAATGGGTTGGCCTGTCATCAAGATGTCATATTCTTCAAGCCGCGAAGGCAGACCTTCAAGAATTGCAAGCACGTCATCGCGCCAACCTGCTGGCAAGTCTGCTGCAAGGCCACCAGGACGAATGAAGTTGTGGTTCATTCGAAGGCCGGTGACCTTTTGGAAGAAACGAAGAACATCTTCACGTTCACGCCATCCGTACAACATCATGGACACTGCGCCGAGGTCCATGCCGTTGGTTGCGAGGAACAACAAGTGGCTGCTCATGCGGTTCAATTCTGAAAGCAACATGCGCATCCATACAGCACGTTCCGGAATATCGCCATCAATGCCGAGCAACTTCTCAACTGCCATCGAGAAAACAAGCTCGTTGTTCAATGGCGACAAATAGTCCATACGAGTGACATTGGTGCCGCCTTGCATGTAGGTCAGTGCTTCACCAGTCTTTTCCATACCGGTGTGCAAGTAGCCAATGATTGGCTTGCACCGCAACACAGTTTCACCTTGAAGTTCAAGCATGAGGCGCAGAACACCATGTGTACTTGGGTGCTGTGGACCCATGTTGATGATCATTGTTTGATCTTCAGGAGCCTCGGTCTCAACTTCTGCAAGAAGAGCAGCCTCTGTTTCGCTCATGCGTAATACAGACCCCACTTCGCGCAGCAATTCTTTCGCAGTGAGTTCACTACGTGACAGAAGTTCTTGTCCGCCTTCTGCGGTACCTGCAGAAACAACGGTCATGAGTTGGCGCCTTTGAACTGCACAGGAATAGAACCTTGGCTGTAGTCCTTGCGTAATGGGTGTCCGTCCCAATCTTCTGGCATCAAGATTCGTGTCATATCTGGGTGACCTGTAAACACAATTCCGAACATGTCGAAAGTTTCACGTTCATGAGCTTCTGTGCCTGGATGAACGTCAAACAGTGTTGGCAGCGTTGCATCAGCTGCAGGAACCTGCACTCGTAGACGAACTCTCTTGCGTTGCGACAACGACAACAAGTTCACAACAACTTCAAAACGCTCTGGTTGAATGCCGAAACGAATTGTGCGATGTGGCATTTCTAAATAATCGACACCGGTGAGATCAACGCACATCTCGTATCCCTCATCAGCCAATGCCTTGATTACTGAGACGTACTGTTCGCGGGATGCATGAAGGACGCGCTGTCCGAGAGAATCTTGAACTGGGCAACCATGTTGAGTCTCTACAGCATTCTCCACTGTGTCTGCTGAGTCACTCATGATTACTTCGTACCAATAGTGACTGAAGTATGTGCTGAGAGTTCGGAAGAAAGTTCAACACCAGCACCACCGTTATTAGCAGCGCGACGATGCATAATTTCTCCGTCTTCAATCAACTGATGCAAAGTTTCAATTGCATGAATGAGAGTTTCAGGAGTTGGTGGGCAACCTGGTGCATACACATCAACCGGAACAATCTGGTCGACGCCTTGCACAATTGCATAGTTATTAAACATTCCACCACTCGATGCACACACGCCCATTGAGATCACCCATTTGGGTTCCATCATTTGGTCGTACACCTGACGAAGAACTGGTGCCATCTTCTGACTGACACGACCAGCGACGATCATGATGTCTGCTTGGCGTGGAGACGCGCGAAACACTTCCATGCCGAATCGGGAAAGGTCATAATGTGATGCACCGGTACCCATCATTTCGATTGCACAACATGCAAGTCCGAACGATGCTCCCCAGCTTGAACGTGAACGTGCCCACTTCACTAAGTCTTCAATACGTGCTGTAACGAAGTTGTGGTCCATACCACCAAGACCATCGTCGACGATGTTTTGAATAGCACCCATTAGGCAGCTCGACCTTCAGAACCAACAATTCGTACAGAGCTAGTTGATGTGAAACCAAGCGACTCTTGTGTCTCAAGTTTGTTTGACCGTTGTAGTGGGCCCCAGTCAAGAGCCCCCCGCGCAATCATGTACACAAATGCCACGAAGAAAACCGCGCTGAACGACACCATTTCAAAGAATCCGTACGTGCCAAGAAACTGCCGATCAACGGCATACGGGTACGCAAAAATGATTTCAATGTCGAACATGATGAACAGCATTGCGACAACATAGAAGCTGACAGGAAAACGTTCTGGCGGTTCACGGCTTGGCACAATTCCACATTCGTATGGTGCTTCTTTTGCAGAGTTAGGACGATTAGGCGCAAGTAACTTCGAAGCGAAAAGACTGATGACAGCAAACAGAATTGCCAGCACCATCAATGCAACTATGGGAAGGTACTGGCCCATGTTCTAGGCCACCGAGGATGTGAGTGCAAGATTCTTGCGCAGCAACGCTTCGCGACGATGCAAGACCCACGCCAACAAAAAGAAAATCAATCCTGAACCAAACCCAATGAGGAATGCCGGGCGCCGCTTGGCTCCTAAATCACGAATCATCACTACATAACGATGTGGTTGGGCTACATCAATCTGGGCACGCGCAGGTGCACGACCGGGTTCAGCGCGTTGGGTTACTAACGGCGCAATTTCAACGATTGCATATCGGGGCTTGTGTTTGAAAGCCAAGAAGTCAATTGAGTCTCCAAGTTTTGGATACCGCTCTCCACCTTTGTCATACACAGCAACTGCAACATACTCACCGGCCGCAAATTCTTTTGCTTCAATCTGAATAATTTCATCAGCAGAGGCAACTGCCTGGCCGCGTTGTGGATCTGATTCACCAAGTGCGTTCCATCCTTCGCTCACTAATAGGTCTGACACCTTCTTTGCCGAAGCAATAGAATCAAGACCCTTCAGGTCGCTAGAACCCTCCACAACTTCTGTCCGGTTCAGCAGAGCACCGTCGCGAACGATTGTGATTGGTTCACTCGGATGCCACGTAGGCATTGGACCTTTTAATCCGATGCCATATACAGCCCAGATAATTGCCATTGACATCATCCATCCAGCGAAACCAGTGATGGCAATCAAGAAACCAAGACGTGCCCCAAGGTTCGTACCCAAGATGAGATAGGTAGAGCCCATCAACACCCCAACACTGATAATAACGATGATCCATCCACGGATCTCTGGTTCCCAACTGACTGCTAGTAGCGCTGACAACATCACAAACTCCGCACGTATTCCACGATCAACTTCAGTTGCTCATCTGTGTACATCTGACCAAAGGCTGGCATTCGACCACTTCCCTGTCCTTGTTCTCCGTAACGCTTACCCAATTCCGAGCCGCCACTAATGAATGCAATCATGTCTGACTGGTTCGGGAACTGCCTAATACTTGAACCACCTGTGAGGTTTGGCCCAAGAGCGCCACCACCGGTTGTTTGTGGATCGTCGTACGACCAACCCTTGGTATGACAACGAGCACATGAGTATGCGCCTGAATTGACATTGAGATTGAAAAGCGCTTCACCAACAGTTGCGTACGTACCACTATCAACTTGACGTTGTGCTTCAGTAATAATCGCTTTGTTTTCAGCGGCTGGTAATTGGCCATCATCACACGTGGGGTTATATGGACCGCGCGGCTTCACGCAATTGTCTTGAGGAATCTGAATCGACTTCAAGTACTCAATCAGCGTCGTAATCGACTGATCGTTCATTGGTCCACCACCTATGGTTCCCCACGCAGACATCGGAGAAAATGGACGGCCGTAGTTCAAAACAAAACGAATTTCGTCGTCTGTATATCGATACAGCACAGTGTTGAGTGCTGGTGCTCTCCAAGAAACAGCTTTGACCTCGCCCGTTTTCGGGTCGGTTACTGCATACGCGGCAACACCACCAGTTGCTTTCATGCCACCATGGCAACCTGCGCAGTTGTATCCGCCATCAGCAGTTGGCGCAAACAGTGTCGCACCCCATTCGGTGAAACGCTTTTCAAAACCAAATTGTGCACCAGCTTCGCGGCCAGGCTCTAGAACCCAGTAAAGAGGCAATGCGATGGTGATGATGACAAGAAACAGAAGCCCAAGAACTTGGACTCGCTCTAAGCGAGGTCCTTCAAGGACTTCATCGTCGTAATATTCCTTACGGTTGGCGGCAAGTTTTTGCTCAGAACCAATTTCCGCGCGTGATGACCTGATGTTGGAGAATGCGTAGAACGCCCACCCCGCGAGCGAGATAAGAAGAATCACCCACCCAATTGAAGTACTGGTTGTAGCAAACATGACTAGTGCTTCCCTCCTGCTGCGCCGATGCAGTGTGGTCCTTCGGCTTCTTGACCAGTGGTGTTAACTCCAATTGCTGGTCCAGCAAAAACTGCACCAGTATCGATAGTGAGTACACCGTTCACGATTGCAACACCGAAACGATCCATTCCGCGTGGAGCTGGTCCACCCTTTTTCTCACCGACACGGTTGTACTGAGAACCATGGCATGGACATTCGAACCATTGCGAACTCTTGCATTCAGGTACACGGCATCCAAGGTGGGGGCACTTTTGATACAGCGCCACAATGCCTGCTTGCATTCCGGAGAACACGGGGGCCTGCTTGCCGTAGATGGCTTTACCTTTACCGACAGCATCTTTCGGATACTCGGTCACCCACGCGCGAGCTTCTGATAAATACAAGAAACCTTTATTTTGACGAATCAACTGAACAACGTCGTCAACTTTTCCGGCGTTGATCTTGGAACCGAAGCCGCCTTCTGCACCTTTCCAGAGGAAACCAACTAGTGAAGCACCGAAAGTACCAACACTGATTGTCAGCAAGGTAACTGTTGCGCGATTAAAGAACATACGACGCGAGACGCCCAATGCTTCCTCATCTGGGGCAACCCATGGGGCCAATTCGACTGGAGCACTTTTGACAAGAGCGGTAGAGCGAGCAGTTGCCTGCGCTTCCACTTCACGACCGCTAGGAGCGGCGTCTGTAATGTTTGCCTTTGAATTACGAGAACGAGTTTCACGTGACAATGCGCCTGCGCCACGAACTTCAGTAGAACGTGATGTGGTGAGGACAACAATCAGGCCAAAGATGATCGCTGCAATAACAACGATTGCTATGACAATTCCGGTGCTCATGACTGTACGTTCCTTGCTTCTGTGTCGTTACGTCGAATGTTGGTGGGGGTATTCATTGTCTTCATCACAATTCAAAGAAGATTCCGTCACGCCATGGGAATGTGAAGTTGAATCCGGGTCCACGGAAGAACGAACCGATGATGACGAGCACTGCCCAGAACATCAGGAACAAGGTGAACATTGATGTCATCCACTTACGATCTTCAGGTTTGTTCGAAGCATTTTTATCAACAAACGGAGCCAAAATAAGGACAACAAGTCCCATTCCAGGAAGTGTTACACCAGCAATCATGGGGTGGAACATTGTGAGAAGTTCCTGCAAACCGAGGAAGTACCAAGGAGCCTTTGACGGGTTCGGAGTTTTGTTGAAGTCAGCTGCGTGCAGCAGTGGTGCGTTAACAATCCACGAGAAGATGAACAAGAACGCTGTACATGCAAGACCTGCAACAAATTCAACAGCCAACAAATGTGGCCACGTATGAACTTTGTCAACTGGTGCTGCTTTCGTTTCTTGAATAGAACCAGACTTAACAACAGTCAATAAACGTTGTGTATGTCCACCAGGACCAGCACCAATTGGCAATCCGGCTGAAGGGGTCGCTGCAACAACTGCTGATGCCTTATCTGCGACAGCTACCGCACCGCCATCTCCGCGAGCTGCTTTACTGCGCTCGAGTAAGTGGTCAGGAATACGTGAGTCACCAGCGGCTGCGGCTGGTGTTGCGGCATCGTCAGCCGCTTTATCGCGAGCCGCTTGAGCTCGCTTTAAGAGATGTTCGGGGATTTCAGTCATTAGATGTCCTCTCGATCACAAAGGTCCGGAAATTCCGCCGTCTTTACGAACACGCCAGAAGTGGATGGCCATAAAGATAACGATGACAAATGGAAGCAGAAGCACGTGCAATACGTACCAACGAAGCAATGTTTCAGAACCAATTTCAACTCCACCGAGCAACACGAATCGCACTTGCGATCCGAACACCGGCGTGTAACCCATCATGTTGGTACCAACGGTTACAGCCCACAGGGCCAACTGGTCCCACGGCAACAAGTAACCAGTAAATGACAGAAGCAATGTGAGTGTCAACAACACAACACCAATGACCCAGTTGAATTCACGCGGTGCTTTGTATGCACCGTGATAGAACACGCGAGACATGTGAAGGAATGTTGAAAGCACCATGAGGTGGGCTCCCCATCGGTGCATGTTTCGAACAAGTAATCCGAACGTGACAGAGGTCTGCAATGTTTGAATGTCTTGCCACGCTGCTGCACCCGTAGGGCGATAGAAGAACATCAAGAAAATGCCTGTAACAGTGAGCAAAATGAATAAAAAGAAGCTGAGACCACCAAGGCAGAGTGTGTAACTGACCTTCACTGCGTGACGCTTTACCTTCACTGGGTGCAAGTGATACAGCACCGAGTTCATGATGACGTACGACCGGTTACGCGGGCTGTCTGTGTAGCCCTTACGGAAAATTGAACCAGGACGGAAAATTGCATTCCATGCCTGACTTCCCTGCATTTGATTGCCTAATTTGCCTGCCCGTTCTTTGAGAGTGGGCCGTGGATTATCAAGAACTTTTGCCATGGGCAATTACCTCAGAGTCGCATTCCATAGCCGTAGCCATGATTATTAGTTCGGATATGACTGTCACCATCTGGATCTGGTGCACCGACTTTGCCCATGATGATGACACCAGTTGGGCAACGATCGACACAGAGTGCGCAACGCGTGCACACATCATCGTCAATGATGAAAAGAACATTGTCAGATGGGTCTGACCCAGGCATTTCAGTGTCTTGTGCTTCTGCAATTGCGTCAGGCGTGACCATGTGGATGCACTTCCACGGACAAATATCGACGCAACCTTCACACATGATGCATTCACTTTGATCAATATGAATGAACTGCTTTGGCTTTACAGCCTTGCCAAGGTAATCAGCATCTACCTCGACGAGTTGATACTCAGTTGACCATTCCGGCATTGGTGGGTTTGCGTCTGTGCGTGCCATGGCGTTCTAGCTCTTTTTTACCAATGGACGGCCGTAGGTGGACACTTCGATTTCTTTTGCGCCGCGTTCTCCGCGCTTCTGCCACCAAACAAACATAAACACCATGAGAGCAATGAAGTACACATGAATGACGACGACCAAGACGTCGCGCAGTGCTTCATAGCTGATTGTCATGGGGAAATTGCCCCCAAAAGCCTTTGGCTTCAAGATGTTGAAAGGCCCAAGCAACAGCTTGTCTTTACGCCAACCAAGGTTCTTGTCGGCATGGTCAATGAATTGGTGAGGCACAACACCAAATGCAAGAAACAAAACGAAGAAGGTATACACAGCGCCGATCATGGCTTCGCCCCATGTTGTGTCTGTGCCAACAGGACGCCGTTTTCCGAATGGAATGACGATGAGGGCCATCGCAGTGGTGAGACCAAAGGAAAACAAAAAAGCCTGGTTAACTCCTGGCCATCTAAGTATGTCAATCGAGAGCATGAACGATTCTTCTTCTTCGGTCCTAGTGACGGTTGTGTCATGGGGCTGGTGCCTAAGCACTTAGAACACTAGTCATCGCAGAGGCAGAAATTCCATTTTCTGAATGTGACCAATTCCCGTGATTCTCAGCGGCTGTTTGATCCCGCGGTTGTGCCATTGTGCATATTTCATTGGGCCCTCCCGTTTCGACTCCACGAGCAAACTTCTCGACTTTTGGCAGATGATTACTTGCGCGGGGGAATGTTTGTCTATCGTGGAGGGGTCAGGCATTGCATCTGAGGGCACCCCGCCTTCTTAGAGGCCTGACAGGTCTCCCCGAGAGGTAAGCGCAGTGACCGAGATTCCCGAGCACCTTCTGAATCGCTCTAAAGCACGACGCGCAGAAGCGTCTGGCGATAGCACCAGTGACAGCACACCAGCAGTTGCTACTCCTGCAGCGTCAACTGCACCAGCAAAGGCAAAAGAAGCCCCAGCTCCAAAAGCTGTTGCTCAAGACCCTGCCTATGTTGTTGCCGCAAAGACACGCAAAAAGATTCCGTTCTGGGCAATGACAAGTTTGGCACTTCTTCCTGCATGGGCAATGTTGTATCTCATTGCGCTGAAGCCAGCAGAAAAAGTAATTGAAGGCCCATTGTCGATCGGTGCTGCTACATACAGTTCCTGTGCAGGCTGCCATGGCGCTGACGGTGCTGGTGGCGCTGGTCGCGTTCTGTATCAAGGTGAAGTTTTGAAAACTTTCCCTCATATCGAAGACATGTTGAACTTCGTTTACACCGGAAGCCAGAAGTACGTTGCTGCCGGGTTCAAGATTTACGGCAATCCAAAACGTGAAGGTGGCGCTCACGCACCATTGTCATACAACGGAAATCCAATGCCAATGCAAGGTGAAAAAGCTGGCGGTGCTCTTACCGAAGCAGAAATTCTCTCTGTTGTCTGCCACGAGCGCTACACAATCTCTGGAGCTGACCCAGCAAGCAAGGAATGGAAAGAAGAATTCGAAACTTGGTGTTCACCAGATTCGGAAATCTTTAAGGCATTAGAAGCCGGAAGTTCGACGTTCGACAACATTGAAAAAGATTTTGCAATGCTTGCTATGAAACCAGGTGCCGTAAGCACAGAGCCTCGCGCTTCAATTAGTAAATAATTATTGACACTTCACAGACACAACATTGTCTGTAGTGAGATTCACAATTATTTTACTGAGTTGATCAGGAAAGCGCGTAATGAAGTCACGTAGTGACGACGTTGCTGTATCACCACAGTCTCTTTTCACTGGCGCCGCTAATTTTACAACCCAACCATTTCGTAAAATTCCTTCGTCACCATTTGCCTGCATATCGACTAAACCTGGCAACGTCAAAAATTCTCGGCCTGCAAGTGCATCAGACGGTACAAGTGCAAACCAAACAACTGCATCACCCAACATGTCTGCCAAAAGTACACAGGCATTGGGTTTTGCAAAATCAGTACACGCAGTTATCGATCCATACTTTGCAGCCAACGTTCCCTCTTGCACTGTCAACACTCGCAAGTCATCAAGTGATAACCGCATGGCGCCGCCGCGAGTGACGCCACCTTCCTGTGACCATGCAGAATCAACGTTGATCGAATTAACACTTGCAACTACATCAATTTTATGAAGAGTTTGCGTTACAGAAATTTCAGAAGAGCCGCGGGTAGCGAGAATAAAAACTACAGCAAGGAACACTGCAAATAGCCCGGCAAGAATTCGCCGACTCAATTCATGAGGCCTTTCAACGCCGTGGACACGCGAACTGCTAATTGATCAAGAACTGAATCTGTGTGAGAAAGACCAACGAATACAGCCTCATATGCTCCTGGTGCCAACGCAACGCCCCCGCTCAATAATGCATGAAACACTTTTGCGTACAACGCTTCATCTGTCGTTTGTGCCTCTGCGAAATTCGTTGGAGTCTTCGTACCAAGTTCATTTCCAAAATACATTCCGATCAAAGTTCCGACAACCGGAAACTGTGCAGGAATTCCTGCACCACTACACGCATCACGCAACATCGCTGAAGTAAAGCGTGCTCGTGCTGACAATTCCATATAGACATCATCAGACAATTCATTAAGCGCTGCAAGACCAGCTGCAGTGGCAAGCGGATTTCCCGCAAGAGTTCCTGCGTGAAACACAGAACCAAGTGGTGTGAGATTTTCCATGACGTCGCGTCGACCACCGACTGCGCCAATTGGTAATCCGCCACCAATAACTTTTCCGAAACATGTGAGATCTGGTTTCACATCGTATTTAGCTTGAGCGCCACCAGATCCAAGACGGAATCCTGTAATCACTTCGTCAAATACAAGTAGCGCACCAACGCGGTCACACTCTGCACGAAGTCCTTCCAGGAAACCTGGGGCGGGTGAAACTAACCCCATGTTTGCTGCAACGGGTTCAACAAAAACTGCTGCGACATCATTATCGAGTGTTGGTACAACGTTGTATGGCAAGACCCATGTGTTTGCAACAGCTTCTTCGGGTACACCAGCGGTGCCAGGTAGACCAAGCGTTGCTAATCCACTTCCACCTGCAGCCAACAATGCATCCGTGGCTCCATGAAAGTTTCCGTGAAAAGTAACGATGCGCTTGCGTCCGGTTGCGCCACGTGCCAAACGAACTGCCGTACTTGTTGCTTCTGTTCCACTGTTCATAAAACGAACACGTTCACACGAGGGAACCCGTTCTGAAATTGCTTCTGCCAATTTCATTTCACGAGGAGTGGGTGCGCCATACGACGTACCGTCTCCTGCTGCATTGCGAATTGCTTCCGTTACTTTTGGATGCGCGTGTCCAAGAATGATGGCGCCGTAACTTTGAACCAAGTCAATAAGTTCATTGCCTTCCACGTCATACACAAATGCACCTTCAGCACGAGACACAACATATGGGGTACCTCCAACAGCTTTGAATGCACGAATAGACGAGTTCACTCCACCAGGGATGACTAGTGCAGAACGATCAAACAAAACTTGGTTCGATGCAAGTCCAATGCCGCGACACACAGTTGCTGTGCAACCCGCAGCAACGCACGCGTTGGCATCACAAAAAGGGATTGGTGAATTCATTGCGTATTTCCTTATGAAGAATATTCAGCGAACCAGCGCGTGAGGTACGTGAGAATAATGTCAGCACCCGCGCGTTTAATGGCCGTCAATTGCTCGAGTGCAACTGCATCATGATCAATCCATCCGCGTTCTGCAGCAGCCTTAATCATGGAATACTCGCCACTCACGTGATACGCAGCCACTGGCACATCAACTGCTTCGCGCACATGCGAAATAACATCGAGATACGACAGTGCAGGCTTAATCATCACAATGTCAGCACCTTGTTCAAGGTCTTCAAAGACCTCCCGCATCGACTCGCGCGTATTACGCCAATCCTGCTGGTACCCCTTGCGGTGACCGCCGCCTGCAATCTGAACATCAACCGCGTCACGAAATGGTCCGTACAGAGCCGAGGCGTATTTTGCCGAATAGGCCATAATCGCGACATTCTGAAAGCCAGCGCCATCAAGTGCGGCACGAATTGCCCCCACTTGTCCGTCCATCATGCCGCTTGGGGCTACAACGTGCGCTCCGGCCTCTGCTTGTGCCAGCGCGGCTTTGCAATAAATCGCAAGTGTCGCATCGTTGTCCACGTCGCCGTCTGCGCCAACTATTCCACAATGACCATGGGACGTATATTCATCAACGCACAGGTCGGCCATGATGACCATGTCGTCGCCCACTGCTGCTCGCAGATCGCGAAGCGCCACCTGGACAATGCCGTTCGGGTCATACGCACCGGAGCCGACTTCGTCTTTTGCAAGAGGAATTCCAAACAGAATCACTGCCCGAACGCCAAGGTCACGCAGAGCTACCACTTCGGCGACAAGAGATTCACGAGTGTGCTGAACGACGCCTGGCAGCGACACGATGGGTTGTGGAGAAGTAATTCCTTCACGCACGAACAGTGGCGCCACTAAATCAGATACATGCAAACGAGTCTCTGCAACCAGTTCACGCATGGCGTGAGTGGTGCGTAGTCGGCGGGGGCGTGAAACAGGGAAAGCCACGTTGTAATGCTATTGGCATTGGCGCCAGCAACGGCAGGCCCGGAGGGCTACACGCCAGCAAGTACCTTTTCAGCGGTCTGAATCATTGATTCAAGTGTTTGTTCGGGCGCTACGGCCGATACGTCAATCCCAAGAGCCGACGCAACCTTGGCTGTTGATGGCCCCATTGCCACTACAAACGGCGGCGTGGTGGTTCCGAATGCATCAAACCAGGCTGTCACTGCACTGCCTGATGCGAGCAGCAACACATCAGCTGCCATCGCAGGCAACATCATTTCGCGCGTGGGGCGTAATTGCACTGTGCGATATGCAACGACCTGCGTCACTGTCCAACCTTTTGCACCGAGCGCACTACTTAATGAGTCATCCGCTAAATTTCCTTGCACAACCAAGACTGTTCCGGTGCCTGATGGAAACTGTTCAGCAAGCACATCGGCACGCGCAGGCTGTGCTGTCATCGTCACTGTGACCCCAAGCGAACGGGCCGTTGCTTCGCCAACAGCCGCGAGAGATGGAAATCGTTCTGCATCACCAGCAGCATGAGCTGCAACGATGAATGGCGCTACACACTCTGCACCGTTGGGTGATGTGACAACGATCCAATCGAATTGATCAAAACGCTGGAGAACTTCATCTCGCTCACGTCCCTCATCCTCAGGTTCAGTAATTGCAATTAACGGAACTTCAACGACTTGCGCACCGCGAGCTTCCAATAATCGACGCAACGATTCATTCTGAGAAATTGCTCGAGTGATAACGACTGAACGATTATCAAGTGGACTACCCATGTGCGTTATTGAAGTGGCTTTGCGAGTCGAGCACGGCACTCGATTGCTGCAGTTATTCCGACAACGCGATTGTCGTCAGAATCACCAATGGAACCGACAATCTGTACCGAGTCACTGAAATCATCATTTGCCATGAACGCGCGAAACACTCCGTCGTTCGAAAGATGCGCGCCAACTGGCAACGAACACCCTGCGCCAAGTTCAGCGAGAAAAGCGCGTTCAGTCTCCACTGCTCGGCGACTTGCTGCATGATCAATTAGCGCAAGAATCGCTCGCGTTTCTGAGTCATCAGTACGCGCTTCAATCGCCACACTGCCTTGACCCACCATCGGAACAGCGACATCTAGATCAAGAACTTCAGCAATGTGAGATGTCATGTCAAGAATTTCCAACGCCGCAACTGCCATCACAATTGCGCCACCGTCGGGAATCTTCGAGAGTCGAGTTTGAATATTTCCGCGAAGGTCCACGAATTGCAGATCAGGACGAACGCGCATCAGTTGTGCACGTCGACGAACTGAACCAGTGGCAATGGTGGCGCCAACTGCAAGTTCCTCTAATCGTTTTCCAACTAGAGCATCATTTGGTGTTCGGCGTTCGCCAATTGCAGAAATTACAAGCCCGTCTGCGTTCTGCGATGGGAGATCTTTTGCAGAGTGCACCGCGATATCTGCATGATTCTCGAGTACTGCACGCTGCACTTCCTTCACAAAGACACCTTGACCACCCATGAGATGCAACGGCGTTGTTGCGTTGAGATCGCCGTGCGTATCAACAAACACATACTCAACTGCAACGTCGTCGCGGGCGGCCATCAATAATGCGCCAACCGCCTCTGCCTGAGTGCGTGCTTGTGCGCTGGAGCGTGTGGCGATACGAATAGTTGTCATAGATGTTCTTAGTCGAGACTAAACAAATCTCGGACCGCCGCAGACAGTCGTTCTCCCTGTGGAGTTCCGGCAGCCTCACGAAGGCGCACAGAAGGGACGTGAAGCATTTTGTTGATGATGCCGTGAGAGATGGATTCCACAAGTTCCCGCTGTTCTGGGGTCATCGCTGACAACGCTGTCTCGAACCGATCCATCTCTGCCGTGCGAATTGATTCGACTACTTCACGCAATTGGGCGACAAGCGGCGCTGCTTGTCGTTGTGTTTGGTCAAGCAGGAAGCGTTTTACTTCTTCACCAATAATTTCACGAACCTGGCCAACTTCAGATGCTCGCTTATCAATACCCCGCTGCGCCCAGTCGCTGAGATTATCGAGGTCGCGCAATGTCACCCCAGGCAACTCTGCAACACTTGCAGCAACGTCACGCGGTAATGCAATATCAACCACAAGTATCGGTGTTGAGACGCCCTGACGAACGCGAGCCAATAACTCGTGATCAATGATGACTCCACCTGCACCTGTGCACGCCAACACAACATCTGCTGTGGATAGTTCATTTTCGAGACTTTCAAAGTCAGAAACTCGAGCACCAATCTTGTCTGCAAGTGCTTCTGCCCGAGAAACGGTGCGGTTGAGAACGGTAATGCTTTCGGTACCAGCGCGAGACAACGCACCAGCGACCCCTTCTCCCATTTCACCAGCGCCAACAACAAGAACCCGCTTGCCACTTAGTGTTCCGAGAATTTCTTCGGCCATCTCTACAGCAGCATGTGCAACAGACGCGGTAGAGCGGCTAATACCGGTTTCAGTTCTGGCACGCTTTCCAGATTCAAGTGCGTAACGGAACAACAGATTCAATGTGCTGCGCGATGTGCCTTGCTTCATTGCAAAATCCCATGCATCACGCACTTGACCAACGATTTCAGTCTCACCGAGAACTGCTGAATCGATTCCGGCTGCAACTTCAAAGAGATGCACAACGGCATCATCATCGAATTGGCTATACAAATGGGGTGTGATCTCGTCTGCACTAAGCCCACTCGTCTCACATAAAAATTCAAGAATGTCTGTGTGTGCGGCGTGGTATCTCTCAGCTACTGCATACACCTCTGTGCGGTTGCAAGTAGACAAAACAATAACTTCACGAATATCACTATGGCTCGAAAGAACCCGCAATGCTTCAGACATTGCAGGAACTGGAATCATTACCTTTTCAAGCAATGTGACCGGACTCGTGTGGTAGTTAATTCCTAGGACAACAATGGACATGTCGTGTTACGCGCTAACTGGATCTATGCGGCCGTCTGTAGGCACTTCGCGCAAATTGCCATTACGGCAGTCTTCGTAGTAGCTCAGAATTTGCAGTTCAAGCGCCAGATCAACTTTGCGCACGTGCACATCGCGGGGTACAGACAAAATTGTTGGAGCAAAGTTCATGATGGATCCGATGCCTGCACGCACTAGTGAATCAGCTGCATCCTGAGCATGAGCCGCCGGAGTTGCAATGATTCCGATACTGACTTTGTGTAACTGAACAAGCTGGGCGAGAGAGTCAACATGAGTAACGCTTACGCCACCAACCTGCGTACCAATTTTTGATTCGTCTTTGTCGACGACTCCGACAATGTGAAAACCACGCTCTGCGATGCCAGTGAAGTTAGCCATCGCCTGGCCAAGATTTCCAGCGCCAACAATGACAACTGGCCACGCCTGGTTCAGACCAAGTTCACGTTGTATCTGCACTGTGAGAAATTGCACTTCATAACCAACGCCTCGAGTGCCGTAGGTGCCGAGGTACGACAAATCTTTGCGCACCTTTGCAGCATTGACTCCTGCGAGTTCTGCAAGCTGTTCGCTTGACGCTTGCGCAACATTTTCGTGGCCGAGTTCAACGAGAATGCGCAAATATATGGGAAGGCGCCCGAGGGCAGCTTCTGGGATTCGGCGGCGGGGGGATTCCGACATGCATCCCCACGCTATTACTTCGTGCATGATTTCACGAAGTCCGTAGCCTCACGCCTAGCATTGGTACTGTGACCCTCAATACGGCCCTTGCCGCAGCCTCCTTCATCATCGCTGTGGCCTTTGGTCTCAGCACCCTGGATCGCTGGCTTCGCAGGCATCGCCCACACGAATTGGCCTGGACCATCGCCATGGGACTCTTTGCCATCGCGGCTCTGGCTCTCTGGTGGGCGGAAGCTCGGGGCTGGAGTTCGGCCTCATTTCGAGTCTTTTTCCTCTTTGGCGCCGTCATCAATGTTCCCTGGCTCGCACTTGGCACCGTCTATCTCCTCGCTGGCCAACGAACAGGCCACATTGTCGCCCAATGCCTCCTCGTCTTCAGCGGATTTTCCGCCGGCATCATCCTCACCGCACCGATGAAGGACGCCATCAATCCAACAGATATGCCTCAGGGCAGTGACCTCTTTTCGATACTACCCCGCATTCTCGCCGCAGTCGGTTCGTCAATTCCTGCGCTCATCATTTTTGGTGGAGCCATCTGGTCGGTGTGGCGCGTGATGCGTGGCGCAAACCCTGCACTGTCGTCAACTGTTCAACGACACGTGACTTCAGCTCCAAAACTTGCCATCGGCAATGCACTCATTGCACTCGGGGCAGCCACGTTGGCGGCAAGTGGAACATTGTCTGGACGACTAGGTGAAGACACCGCATTTGCCGTAACCCTGATGTTGGGCATAGCAATTTTATTTGCAGGATTCTTAGTGGCAAGTACTGCCACTCAATCACCTACCGTAAAGCGAAGCGCTGAACTTTTCCGGTGAGATTGCGTGGAAGCGCATCAACAAACAACACTTTTGATGGGCACTTGTATCGTGCCAATTTTGTGCGGCAGTAATCGATAATTGCATCTTCATCAAGATGCACACCATTACGAGTCACAACATATGCGCGCACGGCTTCGCCTGTATGTGGGTGCGGTGTTCCCACCACAACAACTTCTGCAATATCAGGATGTGCACCAAGCACGCCCTCTACTTCAGCAGGGAAAACATTGAAGCCAGACACGATGATGAGATCTTTCATACGGTCGACCATGTACAGATGTCCGTCTTCATCAACAACTGCAATGTCACCAGTACGCAACCAACCATCTCGCGTTAGTACTCGGGCTGTTGCTTCTGGGTCATCGAGATATCCAGCAAAAATGTTTTCGCCGCGGATCCAAATTTCTCCGCTATCACCAACAAGAACATCGTCACCATTTTCATCTACTAAACGAAGTTCGATTCCGGGAACCGTGCGACCAATGGAACCGGGAATCCATGTCAAGCCAATTGATGTAGTCACCACAGGTGCAGCTTCAGTGAGCCCATATCCTTCAAATACTTGAAGGCCAAAACGAGCGCTAATTGATTGACTGATTTGTTCTGGCAATTTCGCTGCACCAGACAATGCAATACGCACTCCGGCAAATCCGTTTGGCGTTGGGTGATCAAGTTGCGCTAAGGCCATCCACATGCTGGGCGCACCAGGCAACACAGTGACTTTGCGTTCGACGATTGTCTCCATTGCCGACACTGGATCAAACCGTTGCACCAGAACCACACAGCCTCCGCCAGCAAAAGTTGTGCCGAGCACAACGTTGAGACCGAAAATATGAAACAACGGCAATACACCAAATGTGACATCATCAGGACCAATGTGTTCAGCAACATTTGCCTGATGAATATTGGTGAGCAAGTTATTGTGAGTCAACACTGCTGCTTTAGGTGACCCAGCTGTTCCACTGGTGAACATATATGCGGCAGGATGCGATGATTCAACTTCGATGATGTCCGCAGGCGCACCAGACAACATGTCGTCAATAGTGAGAGCGCCCGGAATTGAATGACCTTCAGTACTAATTACTACGCGTACTGCAGATGATGTGACTGACGGAATAAGTTCCCATGCAGCCGCTGCAGAAGGTTCTATTACGACAACCGTTGGTTTAATCGCAAGTAGTTCACCCTCTATTTCAGGTGCAGGACTAGTGGGATTCAGTGGCGCGATGATTGCACCAATTCCAATAGCTGCAAAATACGAAACAACGAAATAGCGACTATTGCCGCACAACAATGCAACAACATCACCCTTGCCTACATTTTCGCGAAGCAGTGCACCGCGCATACTGGCAATTTGTTGACGCAATGTTCCGTACGTGGTGCTGCGACCCCGACTCACTAAGGCAGCAGAAGAATCAGGGTGTGCATCGATAATGTGAGCAAGATTCATCTAGCAGTGGTCCTTATTTCATCATCAAAAGATTGATTATGCCCGCTGCCATGATGACCCCGATAAGGAGGGCGATGGTCAAAGTCACTGCAGGGCGCACGTTCGTACCTTACTTGGCGGGACGTATCGACACAGCGGACGTAGCGCTATCTACTTGTCCTGCATAGACATAAACGCCGTCTCCAGCGCCAACACGCAGCACTTCAGCAGCTGATCCTCTGTCGACAGCCAGTGCCACCATGCCGTATGAATCCGTGACAGCACCAATTGCGCCGCCATCAATGTCAGCAAAATGAGTTGTCATGCGCGCACTACGCACATCTTCCCCAATAACTAAACGAAGCACAGGACCAAGGTGCACCAAATCTTCTGGTCCGATGTTTAGTTGGCAATTGCCATACACATCAACCCACGTGATTTCGCAACGCACTCCGTCGCCATATGTTGCATGCGTCTCATTAGTGGGAATCGGTACTAGTCCCGGCATCACACTGGCTGAATCAATTTGTTCACCGATTTCTTCAATTGCCCCACCGTTACAAAGGAATCCTGCGACCGGAGCAAAAATATCGCGGCCTGCAAAAGTTGTGCCGGGTGCTTCAAAATGCAGCATGCCATTACTCAATTCAAAGACGCGTTCTGCTCCGCCAGCCATTGCAGCAGCAGATGCAAGCAACCCATTGTCTGGACCCATTAAGACGCCGCGGCCATCGGATACTTCAATAGCTATTGCTCGACGTGAGGTACCGACACCTGGGTCAACAACTGCAATCACAATTCCTGGCGGCACATATTGAATTGCGCGTGCAAGAGCTAACGAACCAGCGCGAACATCGAATGCAGGAATACCGTGGGTGATATCAGTGATGCGCACATGTGGT
>JAPKZY010000025.1 GCA_026393535.1 Actinomycetota bacterium
TGCAATGTGTTCCACAACTCGCGCAGCAATTCACACTGGCCGCAATCACCACTCTGTCGGAGTGGGATGTCTTGCAAACTTCGACAGCGGGTACCCGGGTTACCGCGGCAAGATTGCCAAAGAAGCAGGCACCCTCGCAGAAATGTTGCGACCACACGGATACCGCAACTACATGGTGGGCAAATGGCACGTCACGCCACTCACCGAAACAGGACCAACTGGTCCATTCGATGGTTGGCCACTTGCACGAGGCTTTGATCGCTTCTACGGATTTCTCGATGCTGAAACAGATCAGTTCAGCCCTGAAGTAGTGCGCGACAACTCGCACGTCACTGCACCCGGTACATATTGGACTGGGTATCACCTCACAGAAGATCTTGTCGACAATGCAGTCACGTATCTTGCAGACCACACAGCCGGTGCACCGAACTCACCGTGGTTCATGTTGCTCGCACCTGGCGCCTGCCATGCTCCGCATCAGGCACCTGTGCCAATCATTGATCGTTGTGAGCAGTACTACTTAGATGGTTGGGATGCAGCACGCGAACGTCGACTTGCGAACCAAATCACACTTGGTCTTGTGCCTGCAGGCACCGAACTTCCGCCACGAAACGATTTCGTTTTCCCATGGGAAGATGTACCGGCAGAGCAAAAGCCACTCTTTGTTCGTCTCATGGCTGCGTACGCTGCGATGTTGGAACACTTCGATGAAAACTTGGCACGCGTGATCAAGCAACTTGAAGTGTCTGGGCAGTTAGATAACACCGTCATCATGGTCATGAGCGACAACGGAGCCAGCCAAGAAGGTGGCCCGTGGGGATTCATTAATGCAATGGGTCCGTTCAACCTGATTCCTGAATCAATTGAAGAAAAGATTGCAAAAGTTGGCGATATTGGTGGTCCCGATACGCATAGCAACTTCCCATGGGGTTGGGCAATGGCAGCAAATACGCCCCTCAAGCGCTACAAACAGAACACTCACTCAGGTGGTATTCGCGATCCCTTCATTTTGTCGTGGCCAGGTGTCGTGAAAGATGAAGGCGGACTTCGTCATAACTTCTGTCATGCCATCGACCTCGCACCCACAATCCTTGACATGCTCGGACTTGAAGCACCAAGCACCATCAACGGAATAGAGCAGATGCCAATTGAAGGAACATCATTCGCCCCGGTTATTTCAAATGCTCAGGCAGTTGTTAATCGTGGTCCTCAATATTTCGAAATGTTTGGTCATCGCGGATTATGGGAAGACGGCTGGAAAGCTGTTGCATTTCACCAAATGGGAACTCCATTTGAAAATGACAAGTGGGAGCTCTACAACCTCGATGTTGACTTCAACGAATGCAACGACCTAGCTGAAGTAGAACCTGAACGACTCGCTCGCATGATTGACATGTGGTGGGAAGAAGCCAACAAACACAGCGTTCTTCCGCTTGATGACAGATTCGCTCCACGCTTTGTTGAAAACGCGGAACGTCATACCGGTGCACGAACCAACTACACCTTCTGGCGCGGCATGGGACACTTGCCATCTGACGTAGCACCAGACTTGCGAAGCCGTTCGTACACAATCTCGGCGTTGATTGACGTTCCGAAAGATGGTTGTGAAGGCGTCATCATTTCTCACGGTGACCTCACCAGTGGTTACAGCCTTTTTATTCGTGATACCCATTTAGAACACGACCTCAATATTGGTGGTTCACATCAGATGTTGCGTTCTGACAAGCCCATCACACCAGGCACTCATACCGTTGGCGTGCGAATGAAGCGCAATGGAAACGAAGGAACGCTCACCATGTTCATTGATGATGTTCAAGTGGGAACAATGACCACCAATAACATCTTCTGGATTCTCATCTCATGGTCGGGTCTTGATATCGGGCTTGACAGAGGAACGCCTGTCAGCCATTACGAATCACCGTTCTTGTTTACGGGTCATCTCACAAAAGTGGAAATCAGTCTTGACAATGATCAAGTGCTCGACTTCCATGGTGAAAGCCGTGCCACCATGGCGCGCGACTAATACAGCCTTATTTTCTGCCTGAGGCAGGAACTTCACTAAACGGCATATCGCGATCGATTTGCGGCTCTTTTGGCAAACCTAAAACAAGTTCACCAATGATGTTGCGTTGAATCTGATCTGTGCCGCCGCCAATTGATGTGAAATAGGCATTCAATTGCGAATAGTTCGCATCGCGAGCACGCGGATTCTGTTCTCCGTCAAGAGCACCTTCAGCGCCGAGTAGTTCTCCTTGAATATGGCCGGCGAAATGCAAAATGCCTGACATGTTCAATTTGCCTAACGAGGCAAGCGGAGATGACCCGCCGGTTTCCGCCACTGCCTTTGCGCGGTCTCCATTCCAGTCATTTGTCAATCGCATGCAATACAACTTCGCCAACTTCTGGCGCACAGTTGCATCGTTGTTTTTGCCGACTTCTTGTGCCAACTTCACCAATGACAAATCGGGAGAAGGAATACTGCCCATTGCTGATGCAGTCGCTCCGCCTGGACCACGCGGACCACGACGCGAGATACCCATCACTGCACGTTCGTACGCCAACGCAGTCTGTAATACCCACCAACCTTTATTGAGGTCGCCCAACATATGTGATTCAGGGATACGTGCATCTGTAATGAACACCTCATTAAAACGAGAGTCACCAGTGGCTTGACGTAACGGGCGCACATCTACGGCATTTTGTTTCATCGGCATCCAGAAAAAAGAAATGCCACGGTGCTTTGGTTGATCCCAGTCAGTACGTGCGATCAACATGCCAATATCTGCGTCTTTTGCGCCAGAGGTCCATACCTTCTGACCATTAACCACCCACTCGCCGCCATCGCGTGAAGCAGTTGTGCGAATACCAGCAAGATCGGAGCCAGCGCCAGGTTCGCTGTATAACAAACACATGCCGACTTCATCAAGCAAGAGTTTGCGCAAGTACAACGACTTCATTTCATCGTTGCCATACGACAACAGCGTTCCTGCCCACAAGTTTGATTTATCTTGCCCGGGCCCAGGCACTCCGGCGGTGCGAAATACATTTTCAACTTCAGTTGCAGCATCATCATCTAGTCCGCGACCAAACCACTCGGTCGGCCACCGCAATGCAGCCCATTGTGAATCAACAATTTTTTCGCGCCATGCCGCCAAGTCATTAGTTGGTTTCCAATTCGCTGCCAGAAAGGCTTCTGCCTCACGCACTGTGTCGTTCATCTGTCGCCCCTCCGCTACTGGTCGTGATTTGAGACTAGACCGCTGATTGCCTGGTCGTCTACTTGGTACGACCGGCGGTTGCAGCTACGAGCCCAAGCCCAACAAACAGACTGCCCGAGACGTATCGCTGAATAAACGGAAGTGTTCGACCACGTAACAAAAGGTGTCGTAGACCACTAGCCATCAGAGAATACGAACCATTGAACAAAGTCGCCAGAACAACAAAGATTGCGCCAAGGAACAGCGACTGAAGTTGAGCGTGATCAGACGCCGTATCAATGAACTGGGGAAAGATTGACAAAAAGAACAGCGCAGTCTTCGGGTTCAGTGCATTCACTATTATCCCCTGCCGAAATGCCTGCTTTGTTGAGACTGCAGCATGATCACCATCAAGTGCAACTGGCTCACGGATCAACGTGCGAATACCGGTGTACACCAAGTAGAGAACGCCAGCCCATTTCACAATATTGAACAACGTGGCAGATGCAGCCAACACAGCACTTAGCCCCAATGCGGCAAATAGCACTTGTATCGCGTCGCCGACTTCTAATCCGCCAACAGCAGCAAGACCCACTTTGCGCCCGTCACCGATACTGCGATTCAGAATGTAAATAACTGCCGGCCCTGGAATCAGCAACAGCGCAACCGTGGCTGCGCAGAACGCAAGAATGGTCGACAACTCAGGCACAACCCAACCGTACCAACACTACGATGTCGGAATGCGTGCTTTAGTACAACGAGTTCTGAATGCATCTGTCGATGCTGAAGTTGATGGCACCACTATTCGGGCTGGTGAAATAGAAAAAGGACTTCTGGTTCTTCTGGGAATCACTCATACCGATACCGAAGCCACTGCAAAGAAGATGGCGGAAAAGATCTGGAATCTTCGCATTATGGAAGATGAGAATGACGTGATGAATATTTCCATTGCTGATTCCACCAAGAGCATCTTGCTCATTAGTCAGTTCACCTTGTACGGAGATACGAACGCTGGTCGCAGACCAACATGGACCGCCGCAGCTAAACCTGAATATGCAGAACCATTAGTGAACAAAGTTGTCGCCGAGTTGCAACAACTAGGCGCGCACATTGAAACAGGACGATTCCGCACATACATGCAAGTGTCTTCAGTGAACGATGGTCCAACCACCGTGTCAATTGAAATTTAGATCTGGTGAATTAGTTCTTCAACGGGCGTGACCATGCCCATGTAGAACGCACCGAATTCGGCGTAGACAGCAGAACCTTCGTCATACCGCATGGTGTACACCACTTCTTTCAGATCGTCAGGGTTCACGGCAAACAATGTGACTCCCCATTCGTAATCATCAAGACCAGTTGAACCAGTGACTAATTGAATGATGCGGCCAGCAAACGTACGTCCACTCTTGCCGTGTTCTTCCATGAGTTCTTTACGTTTGTCGAATTCAAGTGTGAACCAGTTGTCTTTGTGTTCACGGCGCTTTGACATGGGGTAGAAGCACCATGCATTTTTTCCAACTGGTGGAAGCTGCGGATACAAGCGAGCGTTCAGCATCTCTTCTGGCATGCCCTTTGAATACTCAGAAACTTCAGTCAGCGAAATGTAGCTATCAACTATGTCGAGACCAGCGTGTTGAATGCCTGTTTGCAATGCTTTGAGTTGACGCATGTCAGCTGCGACTCCCATGATTGCAACATCTGCTTTATGACCCAACATGGCAACGGTGATCACGGTGACACCGGCACCTTCAGCTGCTTTGACGGCTGCAACAAGTGCATCACCGTCGTATTCAAAACTTGGCTTGCAAAAATAGTGGACTACTGCAAGACCAACTGACGGGGACATCGGTTCGCTCATACTGATAACGCTATCGGCGAGCCAGAACCGCGGAGGCAAAACGTGACGGCGCCTCGTGGTCTACCTGGAGGAAAAATGACGGCTCTGCTAATTCCAGCTCCATAACCACCGGAACCCCCGCAGATCCACGCACCACATCAACACGGGCATACAACGGGTACTCACCCCACTTTTTCTTCACAAAGGTCATCACGGCTTTACCCAATTCGCGCTCTTGTGCGCTTGCCGTACGAGGTGCAATATCTTCCACCGTAAAGAGCCCATTTTTTATGTTCTCACCTGTGGCCAGGATGGCACCTTTGCGGAATGAATGACTGAGTTGGCCGTTGAAATACACCATGCCCGTTTCGCCACGCTCATCTATAAAACGTTGATACGGCTGCACCATGGCAATAAAGCCCGCATCAAGGAGAAAACCCAGATGCGCTGCTGCTTTCACAGGGGACTCTTCATGACGTTCCGTGTTATTTGAACCAGCACTAATCGTTGGCTTCACCACAATGTCGCGTTCCAGCATGCCTTCATTTGTGATGGTGACTAGGTCTTGCGCTGAACGCACAAACGTTGTGGGAACAATTCTGATCTTTGCATCGACCAGTTCATCTAGGTATTCCTTATTAGTGTTCCACCGAATAATGTCTGCTGGGTTTTGCAGCGTAGTAACAGCCGACACAGCATCTAGCCACGTGAGAAATTCCGGATACCGACGGTGATAGTCCCACGGTGAACGAACAATCGCCATGGAAAACCGCGACCAATCAACAGACGCGTTATCCCAATCGACAACTTCCGTGATGATGCCACGATCGCCAAGGGCGCGC
>JAPKZY010000058.1 GCA_026393535.1 Actinomycetota bacterium
GAAAAGTTATTGATGTCAAAGTGTTCTCTCGTGAGCGTGGCGACGAACTTCCACCTGGCGTAAACCAACTTGTTCAAGTGTTCGTTGCACAGAAGCGTAAAATTTCTGTCGGTGACAAACTTGCTGGACGTCACGGTAACAAGGGTGTTATTTCAAAGATCCTTCCAGTTGAAGACATGCCATACCTCGATGACGGAACTTCTGTTGACATCATCTTGAACCCACTTGGTGTTCCAAGCCGAATGAACGTAGGTCAGGTGCTCGAAGCGCATCTTGGTTACGCAGCTCGTTGGGGTTGGACCGATCCAAAGTCCGGGAAAACCATTGGTGAGAATCCTCGCCTTGGTACTGAAAACAAGACTCGTTCAGCAACAGATCCTGCAACGTTCATTGCAACACCTATTTTCGATGGTGCTCAGTGGGATGAAGATGATAAAGCCGGAGAACATCCGACAATTCAGAAAATCTTTACTGACCACCTCAACGCTGACCGTGCAGACGGCAAGCTTGACGAATCAGGTAAGCCAGCCAAGCTCATCAAGAAGAACGGTAAGACGCAATTGCGTAACGGCCGTACTGGTGAGATCTATGACAACGACGTCACTGTTGGCTACATGTACATCTTGAAACTGCATCACCTTGTCGACGACAAGATCCATGCCCGTTCCACTGGCCCATACAGCATGATCACACAGCAACCGCTTGGTGGTAAGGCACAGTTTGGTGGCCAGCGCTTCGGAGAAATGGAAGTGTGGGCTCTCGAGGCATATGGTGCCGCGTACTGCTTGCAAGAACTTCTCACCATTAAGTCCGACGACGTGCTTGGTCGCGTCAAGGTCTATGAAGCGATCGTCAAAGGTGACAACATTCCTGAGCCTGGCATTCCCGAGTCCTTCAAGGTACTCATGAAGGAAATGCAGTCTTTGTGCCTCAACGTCGAAGTTCTCGACACTGCTGGCAAGGAAATAGAAATGCACGAATTTGATGATGAGATCTACCGCACTGCGGAAGAACTCGGAATTGACATCAGTCGTCCAGAGCGTGGCTCTGATGACGACGACCGTGACCGCCGCCCGGCGCGCGCCTACTGATCCACTGACTCGAAGGAAAAGACACTCCCATGCTCGACGTAAATATGTTCGACCAGCTCCGTATTGGGCTGGCAACTGCAGAACAAATCCGCTTGTGGTCTAAAGGCGAAGTAAAAAAGCCTGAAACCATTAACTACCGCACACTGCGTCCTGAAAAGGACGGACTCTTTTGCGAAAAGATCTTCGGACCTACTCGTGACTGGGAGTGCTACTGCGGTAAGTACAAGCGTGTTCGCTTTAAGGGAATCATCTGTGAGCGTTGTGGCGTTGAAGTCACACGTTCAAAAGTGCGTCGTGAGCGCATGGGACACATCGAACTTGCTGCACCAGTCGTGCACATTTGGTACCTCCGCGGTACCCGTTCATGGCTTGCGTATCTTCTTGGTGGCCTCGAGCCAAAAGAAGAGTTGAAGGCAAAGCAACTTGAAAAAGTTATTTACTTCGCTGCGTACTTAGTGTCAACTGTTGATGCTGACAAGCGTCATGCTGATCACAAGCAACTCGAAGAGGATTACCTCGAAGAGTGTGAAGCAATCACCAAAGACCGCGAAAAGTCAATGAAGGCCAAGCTCAAAGAGCAAGAGGCTGAATTGAAGGCGTTGGAGAAGGACGGCGCGAAAGAGTCGGACATCAAAGCTCGCCAGAAGATCATGGACAAAGAAGAGCAGTCACTACGTGATCGCTTCGACAACGAAATGGATCTTGTAAAGCGCGCATGGGATGAATTCGCTTCATTGCACCCACGTAAAATTATTGAAGACGAATCGCTGTGGCGTGAAATCAAAGATCGTTACCAGGATTACTTCACTGGTGGTACCGGTGCAGATGCAATCAAGATGCTTATCGACTCGATCGAGTTCGATTCTGAAGAATTGAAAATTCGTGATGCCATTGAAAATGGGCTGAAGGGTAAGCCACTGTCTGCACAGCGCAAGCAGAAGGCAATCAAGCGCCTCAAGATCGTTGCATCGTTCAACCAGCGTGATGAATCAGGTCGTCGGGTCAACAGCCCGAAGGCAATGATTCTTGATGTTGTTCCAGTTATCCCTCCGGACCTTCGTCCGATGGTTCAGTTGGAAGGTGGACGTTTTGCAACGTCAGACCTCAACGACTTGTACCGCCGTGTGATTAACCGCAACAACCGTTTACGTCGTTTGCTTGATCTTGGTGCACCTGAAATCATCGTTAACAACGAAAAGCGCATGCTGCAAGAAGCAGTTGATGCATTGTTCGACAATGGTCGTCGTGGCCGTCCAGTCACTGGCCCGGGTAACCGTCCATTGAAGTCATTGTCTGACATGTTGAAGGGTAAGCAAGGACGTTTCCGTCAGAACTTGCTCGGTAAGCGTGTTGACTACTCAGGCCGTTCAGTAATTGTTGCTGGTCCTACATTGCGTTTGCACCAGTGCGGAATTCCAAAACTTATGGGCCTTGAATTGTTCAAGCCATTCGTTATGAAGCGCCTCGTCGATCTTGAATTGGCCCAGAACATTAAGAGCGCAAAGCGAATGGTCGAGCGTCGTCGCCCGCAAGTGTGGGATGTTCTTGAAGACGTCATCAAAGAGCACCCAGTCATGTTGAACCGTGCTCCAACATTGCACCGTCTTGGAATTCAAGCGTTCGAGCCAATCTTGGTTGAAGGTAAAGCCCTCCAAATTCACCCACTCGTATGTACAGCATTCAACGCTGACTTCGACGGTGACCAGATGGCCATTCACTTGCCATTGTCAACAGAAGCACAGGCTGAAGCTCGTGTTCTTATGTTGTCAGCAAACAACATTTTGTCGCCAGCATCTGGTCGTCCAATCGTTACTCCGTCACAAGACCTCATCATCGGTGGGTATTACCTCACTGAATCACGCGTTGGTGTGAAGGGTGAAGGTCGTTCATTCGGTCGTCGTTGGGAAGTATTCCGCGCGCTCGATGAAAAGTCTGTTGACCTTCACGCAATCATCAATATGTATGACCGTGATGAAAACGGTAAGCGTGTTCCATTTACAACCACTCCTGGACGCTTGTTGTTCGAAGAGACTCTTCCTGCTGATTACCCAGCTCGATTCGGTCACATCGATTTCACCATCAAGAAGTCAGAGATGGGCGTCATTGTTGAGCGCTTGTCAGATCACTACGACAAGTCAATCATCGCTGACACTCTTGACTCAATGAAGGCAATTTGCTATCGCTATGCGTCGCAGTCCGGACTAACCGTTTCTATCGAGGACGTAAAAACTCCTAAGTCGAAGCGCAAAATTCTTGATGAATACGAAAAGCAAGCAGACAAAGTTGAAAACCAGTTCCGTCGCGGAATCATCACTGATGGTGAGCGTCGTCAACAGGAAGTAACAATCTGGACCGATGCAACTGCAGAAGTTCAGGCAGCAATGGTTGAAGAATTTAAAGCTGACTTGTTCAACCCAATCGACATCATGGTCGGTTCTGGTGCTCGTGGAAACATGACCCAGATGCGTCAGATCGCAGGTATGCGCGGACTCGTATCAAACCCTCGTGGTGACATGATTCCTCGTCCTATCAAGAGCAACTTCCGTGAAGGACTTGAAACACTTGAGTACTTCATTGCTACTCCTGGTGCACGTAAAGGCCTCGTTGACACCGCACTTCGTACTGCTGACTCTGGTTACCTCACACGTCGTCTCGTCGACGTTGCGCAGGAACTCATTGTTCGTGAAGCTGACTGCGGCACACGTCTTGGCCTGTGGGTTGAGAACGTCAAGGCTGACGCTGGCACAGTTCGTGGTTATCTCGAAACAAAGTTGTTCGGCCGTTCATTGCTGAACGATGTCACTTTGAGTGATGGCTCTGTAATTTCAAAGAACACCATCATTGGAGATATCGAGATGGAGCAGTTGCGTACTGACTCATCTTTCGATCGCGTTCAGGTTCGTTCTGTTGTGTCCTGTGATGCTGTACTCGGTGTTTGCGCACTCTGCTATGGCCGTTCACTTGCAACCGGAAAGTCCATTGAACTTGGTGAGGCTGTTGGCGTTATCGCTGCACAGTCCATCGGAGAGCCAGGAACACAGCTCACCATGCGTACATTCCATACTGGTGGTGTTGCAGGTAAAGACATCGCTGGTGGTTTGCCTCGCGTTGTTGAATTGTTCGAGTCTCGTACTCCAAAGGGTTCAGCACGTCTTGCAAAAGCAACTGGCGTTATTCGTATCGGTGAAGATGAAGGAAAGGGAATCCCCATCAATGTCATCGATGACAAGGGTGAAGAGCACCTCATTCTTCTTCCATCGGGAAGTCGTCCAAAAGTAAAAGATGGCCAGAACATTGAAGCTGGTCAGCCTGTAACTGATGGTCCATGGGATCCAAAAGAAATTATGGAGATCCTCGGAATTCGTAACACCCAGCAGTACCTCGTTGAAGAAGTACAGAAGGTGTATCGCGACCAAGGTGTAGCAATTCACGATAAGCACATCGAACTTATTGTTCGTCAGATGACTCGTCGTGTTGGTGTACAAGAAACTGGTGACACCGGTTTCCTTCCTGGCGAGCGTGTTGATGCGAAGCGATTCCGCGACACAAACCGCGCCATGGTGGAAGCAGGAAAGCGCCCAGCAGAAGGTCGCCCTGAAATTATGGGAATCACCAAAGCATCGCTTGCAACCGATTCATGGTTGTCAGCAGCATCATTCCAGGAAACAACTCGCGTTCTGACCGAAGCTGCTATCGACGGTCGCGCCGACAGCCTCATTGGTCTGAAGGAAAACATCATCATCGGCAAGCTCATTCCGGCCGGAACAGGCATGGAGCGTTACCGCTTCTTCGATGTTGATGCACCTGACTACCAGCCAATGGAATACTTCTCAAGCGACGAAGCTGATCCAGCTGCGTACTTGGCAGGTCTCCAGGGCACATTTGTCATGGAAGAGGATGCTTTTGAGGACCTTGCCGTCGAAGACGCAATCCTTGACAGCATTACTGCCCAGACTCCAGATGTGGTCGAAGTAGCTGAAGTCGTTGCAGAGGTTGAGCCAGAGCCAGCAGGGGAAATCCCTTCTGACTCGGTTTCGTCCGAGCAAGAGCCCCCAGAATCGTCGGCAGTGTGAACCAGCGGCGGGTTGCCACTGGGGAACATACGCCCCTAGCCTTACAAGGTCTTGATGGCCTTGCGGCGGCTCAGAACAATTGTGTTCTGAACGTCGGTCACCAACTCAATTTTTCTAGCAAGAGGTAGATCCGTGCCCACAATTCAGCAGTTGATCCGTCAGGGTCGCAGCACGAAAACAACAAAGACAAAGACACCAGCGCTTAAGGGTTCTCCTCAGCGTCGTGGTGTGTGCACCCGCGTTTTCACCACCACTCCAAAGAAGCCGAACTCGGCTCTTCGTAAGGTGGCTCGTGTTCGTCTTACAAGTGGTGTTGAAATCACCGCATACATTCCAGGTGAGGGTCATAACTTGCAAGAGCACAGCATCGTGCTTGTTCGTGGTGGTCGTGTTCGCGACCTTCCAGGTGTTCGTTACAAAATCATTCGCGGCGCACTCGATGCTGCCGGTGTAAAAAATCGCAAGCAATCACGCAGCCGCTACGGCGCAAAGCGCGAGAAGTAAAAAGGAACCGTCATGCCACGTAAGGGCCCCGCACAACGTCGCGATCTCGTCGCCGATCCCATCTACCGTTCGCTTGTCGTAACGCAGCTCACCAACAAGGTGATGTTGCACGGCAAGAAGAGCATCGCTGAGAAAATTGTGTACGACGCAATGCTTCTCATCGAAAAGAAGACTTCAGAAGAGCCGCTCTCCACAGTGAAGCGCGCAATCGAAAATGTAAAGCCACCACTCGAGGTTCGTAGCCGCCGTGTTGGTGGAGCTACATACCAAGTTCCTGTTGAAGTAAAGCCTCGTCGTGCTTCAACTCTTGCAATCCGTTGGATCGTTGATTACTCACGTTCACGTCGCGAAAAGACCATGTCTGAATGCCTCGCGAACGAATTGATGGACGCAGCTAATGGTCTTGGCGCCGCTATGAAAAAGCGTGACGACATGCAAAAGATGGCCGAGTCCAACAAGGCTTTCGCGCACTACCGCTGGTAGTTACGCACCCCCACAACCGATCAATCACAAGAGCGCACCGCCAGTTTCACTGAGGTGCGCTCCTGTATTCAATAACTCTTTATCCCTACTGACCCCCGCAAGAACAAGGTGAACTCAAATGGCAAAGCGCGCATATCCACTCGACCGCACTCGCAACATCGGCATCATGGCTCACATCGATGCCGGTAAAACAACCACTACAGAGCGCATTCTTTTCTACACAGGTAAGAGCTACAAGATCGGTGAAGTGCACGACGGTGCGGCGACGATGGACCACATGGCCCAGGAGCAGGAGCGCGGCATCACGATCACATCGGCTGCCACCACCTGCATCTGGAACAACCACCGAATCAACATCATCGACACGCCCGGCCACGTGGCCTTCACCATCGAAGTCGAGCGCTCGCTGCGAGTCCTCGACGGTGCCGTCACGGTGTTCGACTCCGTCGCCGGTGTCGAGCCGCAGACCGAGACGGTGTGGCGTCAGGCGAACAAGTACAAGGTTCCCCGCATGTGCTTCGTCAACAAGATGGACCGCATCGGCGCCGACTTCTATCGCACGGTCGACATGGTCAAGTCCCGCCTCCAGGCCGTGCCTGCGGTGCGGCACCTTCCCGTCGGCGCCGGTGGCGCCGAGTCGAACAAGCCGTTCGCCGGTCTCATCGACCTGGTGAAGATGAAGGCCCTCATCTGGCACGACGAG
>JAPKZY010000012.1 GCA_026393535.1 Actinomycetota bacterium
CTGTATTTCATTGAGGACCCATTGGGCGTCTGTTGCGATCAAAATATGCACAAGATGACTTTACTGCTGTGAGGGTGGTGCTGCCAGTTGCTGCGCCAAAGCGCCAATGGAGTCCATGTCGTGAATGTCTGTTGCCAATTCCGTAGCAAATGCAATCGAAACTGCGGGAAATGCCACGGAAGTTCTCTGAATGAAGGCCTGAATGTCTGAATCTGCTCTGTCAGCATCGTCATGAAGACCAGCAATGAGTTCATGTACGCGCGCAAGGTCTCCCGATTGAGATTGCGCCATCGAGTGTTCTTCAGTGGCGGTGAGAGCGCCAAAGTGCGGCGGCATGCGATTGGCGACGATGAGCCGCAACGTAATGCCGAGGCGAGAAAGTTCTGAGACAAAATGATTCGCTTCGGTCAATGCATCAGGAGATGGAGCCGTCACTATGACAAATGAACTCACTGAGCTGCGAAGGGTGTCTGCCACCACAAGTGCGCGACGAGAGAATTCTTCTTCCATTCCATCGAATGCTCGTAGGAATGCTGCTGTGCCCGTAAGAGTGTCTCCACCGACAACAGTTGAGATTGCTTTGAACACTGGCTGCATTGCCGCATTGACTAAACGAAACCCACCTCGACTTGGTGCAACTAAGAACTTGACGATTGGATGTTTTAAGAATCGCGCGAGCCGTTCGGGTGACTCAAGAAAATCAAGAGCATTACGCGATGGCGGAGTATCAACGATGATGACATCAAATCGCTGGTCTTCACACAGGTCATACAACCGTTCTGCAGCCATATAGTCACGAGTGCCGGATAATGATCGAGACAAACTGCGGTAGAAGGAATTGTCCATTACTTCTTTTGCTCGTTCAGGTGTTGGTGAAGTGTCACGAACTAACGAATCGAAAGTCTCCTGAACATCAAGCATGGTGACCCATAATTCACCAGCTGCATCAAGGGGAACTCGTTGAATTTCGTTCCCAGTGCCTTCACCCAGTCCGATTGCATCAGCGAGTCGTCGCGCTGGGTCAATGGTGATCACAATGGCGCGCTTTCCTTGTTGGGCAACTTCAAATCCGAGTGCCGCTGCAACACTTGTTTTCCCAACACCACCCGTTCCGCATGTAACGATGACACGAGTAGACTTGCACATGTCAATAACTGGTTGTGTGCTCATGGCAAATCTCGAATCGCTTGTTCAAGATCATCTGCGATTGCATTGATGAGAGCAGTTCCGTCACTGTGATGCTGTATCAGATGTAACTGTGGTTGTTCGAGAGAATCAGTCAGTACGCCAATTGCTTCTGATTGAGCTTCAGCGCGAAGTGACAAGTAGTGATACGCCTCGCGAGTTGATGGAAGAAGAATTGCTTCGTCAACACGGGGGACAGCAGGATTGCATTTATTGACAACGATGGGGGCAAGTGCAATGTGTGCTTTTTCCATCAGTTCATCAGCTGCTTCACACGTTTCGGTAACGGGTGTGATGGCAGCAGTTGTCACCAACATCACCTTGCACCGAGCTGAGTCACTGAGCATGGTGAGTACTTCGTCAGCTTGTTGACTGATTGGCCCTGACCCAATAGCCCGCTTCAATTGCACGGGGGCTCGCACTAAATCGAGTGCATGTCCGGCCGCTGGCCCGTCCACAATGATCACGTCAGTTGGGCGCTCGTGCTCGAACGCTTTGATGCGCCCCAGGACCAAAAGATCGTCGAGTCCAGGTGCCGTGGTGGCAACTAATTCCATGATTCCCGAGCGCGCTAATTGGCGCGAAATCAGCCCTAACCCTTTGGTAGCAAGGTAATCAGCCAGTGCCCTGCCCGGGCTGACGGTGATGTGCTCGAGTAGTTCATGGGGCGTTAGTCCGTTCGCCGGCTCATCCAAGGTGATCAACAGGGTGCGAAATCCACTACGGGCCGAGAGCTGGGCAAGGGAGGCGGCAACGGTCGATTTCCCAACGCCGCCTTTACCAGCGACAATTAGGACACGCTGTGCCGTGAAAAAGGGGTGTAGTTCCATAACGAAGGAGAGACCATTGAGGGTAGGCGCAAAAAGACGCATCATGTGCGGACTGGCACTTGTTATTGCTGGGCCAGCGCTCAGCTTGATGACAGGCCACGGTGCAAGCGCGGCTGACAACTCAGCGAAACTTGCCCCCGTTGATGTGGTGGAAGTCAGCGGGCTTATTGACAGCATCGTGGCGGACTCCATTGAGAAAGCAATTGTTCGCTCGCAAAACAACGGCGCACAGGCGGTCATTTTTCAACTGAACACACAAGGTGCTGTTGTCGGCCGCGATCGGATGACCGAAGTTCTTACTGCAATTTCAGCATCAAAAATTCCTGTCGCAATTTGGGTGGGACCAAGTGGAGCCCGCGCATACGGATTGCCTGCACAGATGTTGGCAGTAGCTGACGTGACAGCAATGGCACCTGGCGCACGCATTGGACGCACTGGCGCAATGTTGTCTGTGAACGGTAGTCAAGTGACGTTTGGTACTGCAGATGAAAAATTACAAGCTGGCTCTCTAGGCTTTCTCGATGCACGTGAACAAAAAGTTCTGAAGTTTTCTACTGATGATCGGGGTGTTCCTGTTTTGCGCAACATGTTGTATGCACTCGATGGACTGAATGTTCGATCTGTCACTCTTGACACCGTGTCTGATGCATTAGATGCAAAGGGACAAGTCACGCGCGAAGCAACCACAGTTCGCTTTTTCAAACTGGGTCTTATGCCGCGCTTGTTGCACACTGTTGCAAGCCCACCATCAGCACTTCTTCTGGTCACAATCGGGCTTGCGTTGTTGCTCTTTGAGTTCTTTACTGCTGGTATTGGTATTGCTGCCTTTGTTGGTGCTGTGTGTCTGATACTCGGATGTATGGGTATTGGTGCTCTGTCAATGAGTGGTGTCGGCATTGCATTTCTCTTGGCCGCGTTCGTGGCATTCGCAGTCGATGTACAAGTGGGTGTACCACGAGTCTGGACAGGAGTCGGCCTCGTGTCGTACATCATTGGTGCGTTCACCATGTTCAGAGATGTTGATGGAATTACTATGCGACCAGGCTGGCTATCGCTCTCTGTATGCATCATCAGCGTTGCATTGTCGTTCATTGTGGGTATGCCTTCGATGGTGCGCACACGCTTTGCAACTCCAACTATCGGTCGCGAGAATCTTCTCGGCACCGTTGGTGTTGCAGTGGGCGCTGTGAATCCAGAAGGAACTGTGTTGGTTGATGGCGCGAAATGGCATGCACGTACGAACCGCGCAACGCCGCTGGCGGATAATGACCAGATGCGAGTCGTTGCTATTGATGGCATCACATTGGAAGTGGAACCACTCGAAGGCGCAGCGAAGGATTATCGCGAAGCTCGGTCAAAAAGCTAGAAAATGTTCCTATTGGTCGTTTCGCTAGTCGTGGTACTGCCACTGATTGAGTTGTACGTCATTGTTCAAGTCGGTCATCAGGTGGGTTTGCTGCCCACCGTGGCGTTACTCATTGCGATTTCAGCAGTAGGCACTTCGTTGGTAAAACGTGAAGGCATGCGTGTTTACAAAGACTTCACTGCGGCTATTCAGCGTGGGGAAGAACCATCAACACAAATTGTGCATGGGGTCTGTGTTCTGGCTGCCGGCGTATTTCTGTTTGCCCCTGGGTTTATTTCTGACGCGCTAGCCATATTGCTGTTGTTACCACCAACGCGAGTTTTGGCCACCAAGTTGGTGCTGCGTAGAAGTCGTTCAAAGATCACAGTGATACGCGCAACACACTCGGGACCTATCGTGGAGACCAGGGGAACATTGGCGTCATCTTTTGATGTCATCGATGTTGACCCTCTTGAGGGGGAGAACAAATAATGAGCAACGCACCACAGACCAGCGACGAGCCATTTGACCCGCGGAACGTGCCGATAAAACCAGCAGCGACCGTATTGCTTATTCGTGATGCAGTTGCAGGCGGCATTGAAGTCTTCATGTTGCGCCGCACGTTCTCTGCAGCATTTGCCAGCGGAATGTTTGTATTCCCTGGGGGAAAAGTTGACGACGTAGACGGCATTGAAGAAATTGCAGAAATTTGCGACGGACTTACTGATGCACACGCCAGTTCACTACTTGGTCTCGCCAACGGTGGCCTTGCTTTTTGGGTTGCGTGCATTCGTGAGTGTTTCGAAGAGGCCGGTGTATTGCTAGCGCGCCACGAAGACACTGGCGATGTTGTTCGATTCGATTCTCCTGAAGTCGAGTCACGTTTCAATCACGAACGCCACAATATTCATGATGGTTCAGTAGCACTGCTTGATTTGTGCGTGGCTGAAGGCTTGCGTTTGACTACGGATGACATTCACTATGTCAGCCACTGGATTACACCAATGGGCGAGAAGCGCCGTTTCGACACGCGTTTCTTCATTGCGCGTGCACCAGCAGCGCAAGTACCGCTACATGATGATGGTGAAACTATTGAAAGTTTCTGGATCAGCCCTCAAGAGGCCATGCGTCGTGCCCACGACAAAGATCTGATGTTGATGCCTCCAACCAAGGCAAACATTGAGTTCATACTTCCCCATGCAACAACAGATGAAGTGATGGCAGCAGCGGCAAAAGTCGGCACTCCACAAACCATTTTGCCGAAAATTAAAATCGACTCTGATGGTCGAGTAATTGGTATTGCTATGCCTGGGGATTCTGACTACGACGTACTGTGACAATGACGTCTTCGTCGCGTGCAGAACAACCAGCCATGTCTTCCACTTCGGGAGTGTCAGCAATGATGCGTGCCGCAATTGCGGTAAAGATGCGTGCTGCTTCAGATGAAGAAGTGAGTACTAGCGGTTCTCCGTTGTCTCCGCCAGCAGCAACTGCTGGCTCAATCGGAATTTGACCAAGAAGTTCAACGCCTACTTCATCAGCAAGTGCTTGTCCGCCACCCGTGCCGAACAATGCGTATGACTCGCCGTGATCACATGTGAACTCGCTCATGTTTTCAATAACACCAGCAACACGTAAAAAGCTTCTACGTGCCATATCAGCTGCGCGAATCGCAACCTTCTGTGCAGAGACTGCAGGAGTCGTGACAATTAGTAAGTCTGTGCGCGGCAACATGCGCGCAAGTCCCATTTGCACGTCACCAGTTCCCGGCGGCATATCAATCAACAAGTAATCAAGATGACCCCAATTGACGTCATTAAGAAATTGCTCGACAGCTTTTGTGAGCATCAGGCCACGCCACATCAGTGCAGTGCCTTCGTCTTCTACCAACATTCCTGTTGACACGACTTTCAGTAATCCGTTTCCGATGACACGTTCATTCGGAATAATCATTGGCTTGTCGTGACCAGGAACAGTTGCTGCTTCTAAACGGTCTGGCATACCCAACATGCGGGGGATAGAGAATCCCCAAATATCTGCGTCGAGAACTCCGACAGTTTTCCCGGCTGCTGCAAGCGCGGCTGCCAAGTTCACAGTGACGGAAGATTTACCGACTCCGCCTTTACCGCTCGCAATTGCAAGAACACGTGCAGACAATGGCACGGCAGTATCGGTGGCGTTTTCTCGTGCGTTCCACCTGGCGCGTGACATGACTTCGGTGCGTTCTTCGGGCGTCATTTCACCCCAGTCGATCTTCACTTTGGTGACCCAGGGGTGCACTTCAAGGCGAGAACGGATGTCTTTTTGAATTTGGGCGCGCAATGGGCAGCCGCGAATTGTGAGTTTCACGCCAATAGTGATGACGCCATCGGCCATGGTGATGGCCCCAGCCATGCCCAAATCGACGATGTTGTCGCCCAATTCGGGGTCAATGACAGCACGAAGCAGGTTTTGGACCTCTTCAATGGAGGGCGCTGCAACGGCTCTCTTGCTCACATAATTAATCCTACTGGCGTATTGTTAATGCCATCCCCTGTGCCTATTATTAGACAGGTACAGGAACCCGCTTCGAAAGGTCCACCATGATCACTCTCACAGACAATGCAGCAAGCAAAGTAGCCCAGCTTCTCGAAGCAGAGGGCGCATCAGAGATGGCACTTCGCGTTGCAGTGAAGTCCGGCGGTTGCTCAGGTTATTCATACGACATGTACTTCGACGGCGATATTGCTACCGACGACATCACACTCACATTTGGTGCAGTGCGCGTTGTTGTTGACCCAGCATCAGCTCCCATGCTTGAAGGCGCAAGCCTTGACTACAAAGATGGTCTGAACGAACAAGGTTTCGCAATTACGAACCCAACTGCAACACGCTCATGCGGTTGCGGTAAGTCGTTCAGCTAATTCCCGCAGCAGCTAACGCGCTGCTGATTTCAGTTACGTCGAACACTGCGTCAAGCCTGTTCACCAACACACCTTTTGCATCAGTGATGTAGATCAATGGCTCATATGTCAACTTGTACGCCAGAATTGCCGGCGCAACAGTTGTTGCAGTTTTGTCTACGTAGACATCGGCGTGCACAAAAACCGCAGCATCGCCAATTGTTTTAGATAAATCAATAAGGGCTTCAAGGCCAGGTGCGCATGTTCCCGTTTCGCAATACGCGGGTGTACCAATTAAATACACGACTGGTTTGCCGCTTTTCAACGCTTCGGTCAACGTCACAGTGTGGAATGGGCAAGTGCCTTCGGGGCGCGTGCAGATTGGGTCAACGCCACGGCTGTTATCAGTTGTTGGAGTGTCGTACGGAGGAAGTGGATCTCCGACCAATGGACTCAACACGTTCTCGCGTTCTTCCACTTGAAACGACATTTCTGACTCGGGAGCCATGTCGAGTATCAAAAGGTAGACACCAACTTTTTGCACATCAATAATGAATGGCCAATATGGAGTTGGCATATTCGTGTCATGTTTGTCGGCAGTCACAGACGCAATGACAACATCGCCTGATGCTGTGTCAATGACTTTCCCAGTCAAGGTTTGGGGCAACTTCACTTTCCCATCAGTTGTTAACACCCCAGACGTGTCGGCTAATGAAATAGGAAGACGAATAGAACCAGGCACTAAACCACTTGTCGGAAATCGCTTGACTACTTGCAAAGTGCCTGAGATGCCATCGATGGCGCCTGAACTCGAGGATGACGATGAACCCCCACATGCGGCAACCAAACCGCCAAGGCCTAGGGAGGCAGAAAGTGCCAGAAATCGGCGACGGCTGTATGCAGGAAGAGGGGTCATGAGATTCAATCGTACGCACTCAGCGCCGTGGCGTAAGGTTGGGTTTATGTCAGCAGCACCGCAGCCCCCCTATACCCCCGTTGTTCGCGCAGGCGACTGGATCATTGTTTCCGGCCAGCTAGGAATGAAAGACGGAGCAATTGTCGAAGGCGGCGTCCTTGCACAGACCAACCAAGCAATTGTGAACCTGAAAGCTCAACTTGCTTCTATGGGCGCAAGCATCAGTGACATTTCTAAGACGCTTTGCTTCCTTACCGACATGGATACGTTTGCAACTTTCAATGAGGCATACGCAAAAGGATTCGGCACAGCACGTCCTGCACGTAGCACCATTGGTGTTGCGTCGCTACCATTTGGCGGAGCAGTAGAAATTGAAGCGTGGGCGTTCAAGCCCGAATCGAAAGGGAAGTAAGTCATGCCAGGCCCCATCATTCTTGTTGTAGTACTCCTCTCGTTTCCTATCGTTGTTGGTTTGTCAACAGCAGCACTTGCCGCCCTCATTGGTCATTTCTTGTATCGCGATGCAGAGATTCGCCACGAGGGCAGTGAACTCATCGACTCGAA
>JAPKZY010000018.1 GCA_026393535.1 Actinomycetota bacterium
AGCACGACGGTCATCTATTCATACTGATGACAATGTTTCTGATGGGGCTGTTGATTCATTGTGTGGTGTTGTTTTGTTGTCTGCGTACCCCGACAGGCTTGGCATGCGTAGAACGTCGCCAGGCCAGTTTGTGATGCGAGGCGGTTGTGGCGTCACTATGGACTTGAAAGATCCGATTGCACGCGAAAAGTTTGTCGTTGCAGCCGATATTGATGCACAACGTTCAACATCTCGGCTTCGTCGCGGTGCGGCAGTGGATATTGAATTCATTGCCACTGTGCTTGGAGACGACGTTGAACTTGAGTCGTACTTACTATGGGATAAATCTCGTGATGACCTCGTGCAACGCGTGGTGCGCAAAGTGGGAAGTATCCGCATTGATGAACGTGATCTGCAACCAACACCGGGCGACGAAACAACCGGTGCCCTTCTTGAACGAGTACGCGCAACAAACATGGCCGTGCTTGGCAATGGTTCTGCAGCAGCATTTCGGCAACGTGTCACATTTCTGCGCCATCACCAAGGTGATGCGTGGCCCGAAACATCTAATGCACACCTACTCGCAACTCTCGAAGAGTGGCTCGTGCCGTTTCTTGCCGGCGCAACATCGCGCAGTGACCTCGCAAAGGTCGATGTCACCATGGTGCTGCAATCAACTCTTGGCTGGGATGCAATCTCGCAACTTGACCAATTAGCGCCAGCCCAATTTTCTCCGCCGCGTGGTCAACCTGTTGACATCAATTACGCAGACCCCGCCGCCCCAACCATTTCCATTCGCGTGCAACACCTCTATGGCGTCACCACTCACCCATCTGTTCTCAACAAGACCGTCCCGTTACGCATTCAACTGTTGTCACCTGCGCAACGCCCCATTCAGATCACTGCCGACCTGCCTGGCTTCTGGAAAGGCTCATGGGCCGAAGTGCGCAAAGAAATGGCCGGCAGGTACCCCAAACACGATTGGCCCATTGACCCCAGTGCATAGAGCACCCTGAGGTACTTCGTTCTAATCTAGGCACATGCAAGAGTTTGTCTTTTCAGAGATCTTCCCCTTAGGGCCTGATACCACCGAATACCGATTGCTGTCGAAAGACGGCGTGTCGGAAGTTGAGACTCCACTTGGTGTTTTCCTAAAGGTCACACCAGAAGCCATCACTCTTCTGACGCAAACAGCGATGCGCGACATTGCACATCTCTTGCGCACAGATCATCTTCAACAACTCAGCAATATTTTGTCTGACCCTGAAGCAAGTGCAAACGACCGATTTGTTGCGCTTGACCTTCTGAAAAATGCCAGTATCGCAGCTGGCGGGGTTTTACCGATGTGCCAGGACACGGGCACCGCAATCGTGAAGGCAAAAAAGGGCCAGTTCGTCATGACAGGTGGAGGCGACGAAGAAGCAATTGCTCGAGGCGTATTCAATACGTACCAAACAAGCAACCTTCGCTACAGCCAGATGGCACCTATCACGATGTACGAAGAAATAAATACTGGTAACAACTTGCCTGCAGAAATAAAGATCGCATCGGTTGATGGTGATTCCTATAAATTCCTGTTTATTGCAAAAGGTGGTGGTTCTGCAAACAAGAGCTACTTGTTCCAAGAAACAAAAGCATTGTTGAATGAAAAGGCACTACTGCCCTGGGTGTTTGAAAAAATGATTACGTTAGGGACTGCAGCTTGCCCGCCGTATCACCTAGCAATTGTTATTGGTGGAACTTCTGCCGAACAAGCAGTAGAAACCGCGAAATTAGCAAGTACTCATTACCTCGATTCACTTCCTACACATGGAAGCGAACTTGGTCATGCATTCCGCGATCTTGACCTTGAACAAAAAGTATTGAAATTGTCACAAGAGACAGGTATCGGCGCCCAATTTGGTGGAAAGTATTTCTGCCATGACGTGCGCGTTGTGCGCCTTCCTCGACACGGTGCTAGTTGCCCAGTCTCATTCGCTGTGTCATGTAGTGCAGACCGTCAAGTACTTGGAAAAATTACACGTGACGGAATTTTCCTTGAAGTGCTCGAAACCGATCCGGCGCGTTTCCTTCCTGACGTAACGAATGAAGATATCAGTGAAGAAGTTGTGCGAATTGACCTCACTCAACCGATGGATCAGATTCGTGCCACGTTGTCGAAGTACCCAGTTAAGACTCGCGTCATGCTGACAGGGCCAATGGTCGTTGCACGAGACATTGCACACGCAAAACTGAAAGAACGTCTCGATGCAGGTGATGGTTTACCGCAATACATGAAAGACCATTGTGTGTATTACGCAGGTCCTGCAAAAACACCAACCGGCATGGCGTCTGGTTCATTTGGCCCTACTACTGCTGGTCGCATGGATAGTTACGTTGCCGAGTTTCAAGCAGCCGGCGGAAGTTTGGTGATGTTGGCTAAGGGCAATAGGTCGCGCCAAGTCACCGATGCTTGCCAGACGCATGGGGGGTTCTACCTAGGTTCCATAGGTGGCCCTGCGGCTCGTCTGGCCCAAGACTGCATCACCAAGGTCGAAGTACTGGAATACGAAGAACTCGGCATGGAAGCCGTCTGGAAGATCGAAGTACAGGATTTCCCTGCATTCATCGTGGTGGACGACAAGGGCAACGATTTCTTTGACCAGGTCGGCGGCACAGGCACTCCGGTCCATCTCCACTAAATCTGTTCACAATCAAGCCCCAAGAATTCACCCTCTTCCCTTGATATTTTTTCAACCGAGGGATAGGTTTGCGGTGTGGTGACTTTTGCCACATGAACGTCAGGAAGACCCATGAAGATTCGTGCCTTACTTACTAGCTCAGTACTACTTGCTGGCTTCATCACCGTCGTTGTTCCAAACACAGTGAATGCCGCCGCAAAACAGACCGTCAAGGTCTACATGACTGGCGACTGCGCAGATGGCCAGATGGTGGAAGGCGTCGATGAAGACGACTGCGAAATCACTGTGACCATGACCCCAAAAACCGCCAAGCGCAACGCTGTACTTGAAGTTGCATATGACCCTGACGATCCCGAATGGGAAGAGCTTGATGCTGGTTCTACAAAATCAGGTCGCTTGATTTTCGGAGTGTCATCAACCGATGAAGACGATGTCTGGATGGACGGAGTTGTTCTCTATCGCGTTCGCGTCAAGAAGTCCGGCGTCAACAAGCAATTCGTTTCAAAGGAATACAAGACGGCATACACATCTGCAGATGCAGCTGCGGATGATGAAAATTTGTTGGAAGACCTTGCGACCGTAGACCCCGAAGAAAAGAAATTCAACGACAAGATGGATGGCGCTAAAAAAGATAACCAGCAAAAGATCAACGAACAGCAGCCAAACCAGAACATCACGCAGAATAACAACGGTGGTGACAAAGGACAGCCAAACAACAACAATGGTGGACAGTCAAACAACAAGCCACAGTTTGAAAACAAGCCACCGACTGCTGAACAACGCGCGGGTGAATTCAATCGTGCGTGTGGTGCAATTCAGATGAGCAAAGACACGTGTAACAAAGTCATCGCTGCAAAGAATGGCGCTGAAGCAATCGCGGCACTTGGCCCCGATTCAGAGAAATTCTGTAAGGCGCTTGCAATGATGGCGTGTAAAGACGTCATGCCATTCGCGTTCCCATAACTATTCTGCTTCAGCGAATCCAGGCCAGTTACCCATATAGCCAATAAACGAATCGCTCAGGCCCTCCGCGCGCAATGTGGCGCGCGGAACAGGCAAAGTGCGCATCGCAAATGCGGGGTCTTTCGCAAGACGCGGGAAATCGTGATTAGTAACTGCTGCCCTACCGATGGCAACAATGTCTGCACCCGCATCTACTGCACGCTGGCAATCTGCTGCTGAATACAACTTGCCGGCAACGGCCAGTTTTGTTGCACCACGTTCGAGGTTGGCAAAAATGTCAATGAGAACCTTGCCATCGAAGTCCTCGTCACCAGCGACTTTGAAACAGTCCCACAACGACATGTCAATCATGTCTACTTTTCCTGAGTCAACAAGACGGTCGAATACCTCGACTATTTCGGATGTTTTCATACCGAAACGCTCGGGTGAAAGACGAACTGCGAGGTTCAGATCGGCGCTGCACCGCTCACGAATGCCGTCAATAATGTCAAACAGCACACGTGAACGATTCTCTAATGAACCTCCGTATTTATCAGTACGAACATTGAGCTCGGCATTCAGAAACTGGCAGAGGACATAGTCATGAGCCCCATGAAGTTCTACGCCGTGGTAGCCAGACTTCTCACTACGCACGGCGGCCTCAATAAATGCTTCCACCATGCTTTCTACCTCTGAGGTAGTCATGGCTTGCGCACCCATTTTGCCGTCGACTCCAGAGCTGACTGGCTGTTCGCCAATGAGTTCTTTCGGTGACCGACGACCAGCGTGGTGCAGCTGCACAAAAGACAAACTGTCTTCTTTGTTGATGGCATCAGCTAGACGCGTTAAACCCTCGAGGTGTTGATCGCCGAAGCAACCCAGTTGACCAGCAAAACCTTGACCTATTGCTTGCACATGGGAGGCACATGTCATGGTGAGCGCAAAGCCGCCCTGAGCGCGCATCGTTAGCCAACGGAACTCATCATCAGACAATGTTCCGTCTACATGACTTTGTTGGTTCGTCAGCGGAGCCAACATAAAGCGGTTTTTCATGGCTGGGCCATGAGCAAATGTCACTGAATCAAAAAGGGAAACCATGACTACAGCATTACCTTTCGGCAATGCACAACAAGAATTGAAGAATCAGTCGTTGATTTCGCTGGCTAATTCACCCAACCGAAGTTCACCTTCACGCGTTTGACCGCCACGCGCCATGAAGTTATTCATTGCAGCAATTGCACGTGGGTCTGACAGAAGGGCATTGAACTCCCCCGCCTCTGCAAGTAAGTCTTCGACAATATGATCATCGCTTCGCAAGATCGACCGTTTCGCGGCTAGTACTGCGGCGGGAGGAAACGAAGCAATACGCCGCGCCATAGCCAATGAAAACTCAACAGGATTATCGACAACCCGATTCACCCACCCCCATTTTTCAGCAGTAGCCGCATCAATATCTTCGCTGCCGAGAATGACCTCTAATGCTCGAGAACGCCCGACTAGCCGCGGCAACCGAACTGTTCCACTGCCCCCAGGGATAATGCCTAGTGCCACTTCGGGCTGATTGAACACTGCCCGAGGAGAAGCGAACCGCATGTCCATGCTGAGAGTTACTTCACTTCCCCCGCCACCGACACGACCATCGATTGCACAAATCGTGGGTTTCGGCATCGTGCGGAAATTTTCACACATCTGATGGAAATCACTGAGAACTACAGGCGCGGGCCTGCCGGTAGGCAGATGAAGAATGAGTGAAACATCAAAATGAGCAATGAAGAATTCTGGATTGGCAGATGACACAACCACGGCACGAATATCGTCGTCATCGCAAAGCTGGGCTGACAGTTTTGCCAATTCGGGATAGAGAACCAAATCAAACAAGTTGATCGGCGGATTATTAATAATTACGTGGGCTACCCGATCCATCAACTCAACAGTCAACGATTGAAAGCCCGCGTAATCCATGGCTACTTCAACAAACCCTTGATGGCTTCGCGAGTGTTCGCAATCTCTTCAGGCGTTGCGCCGAACTCCACTGCAGCAAAATCGGTGACACCAATGTCAGCCAATGCTGCAACTCTGTCTTGTACTTCACCAATTGAACCCATGATGGCGATATCGGCAGGACCTGCTGCACCTTCACGGTCGAGCATGGCGCGATAGCTAGGCAATGTGCCGTACACCGCGAACACTTTTGCTGCCCGCTCTGCTGCAGCAACTTTGTCAGTTGTTACACACACTGGAAGCGCAGCGATGATGCGAGGCGCAGGTCGATCAAATTCATCTGCTGCCTTGGTGATAGTAGGAATGGTGTGACCAGCAAGAGTTGTTGGGCCAGTGCACCATGTGAGCGTGCCATCAGCAAGTGCTGCAGTAACGCGCAACATTTGTTCACCAAGCGCAGCCACAACAACACTGAAGCCATTGGAACCCTTTGCTGAGATGTTTGCATGCACTTTGTAGGTGTCGCCATCAAAGTGAACAGTCTCGTTACGTGACAACGGCATAAGGACATTGAGATATTCACGAAGGTGACGCACTGGCTTGTCGTATGACATGCCGAGCATGCTTTCAATCACCACTTTGTGGCTAAGACCAATACCAAGTGTGAGGCGATTGCCCGATGCCGCGGCCACAGTGTGACACTGCTGCGCAATTGCATGTGGGTGACGCGGGTAAGTAGGTACGACTGATGTGCCCAATTCGATGCGAGGAACCTCACGACCAACGATGGCAAGTGCTGTTAAAGCATCATGACCAAAGATATTTGGCGCCCAGTAACTGGCAAACCCATCTTGTTCTGCCAAGCGGGCCTCGGCGACTACATCGTCAACCGTTCCGTCGTTTACTGCTCCACCAAAAATTCCGTATTTCATAGTGGCTGACCGTATCAGGGGGACGTTGTTGTTGTCGCCTTCAGCTTCACTGTTGTTGTCGTTGTTGCTTCTGAATCTTCTGGCAAAACGGTCGTCTTTGTTAAGGGGTCAATGTGTGGTATCCACTCGACCCATAACTTGACCTGTTGGTTCGTGCATAACAAGGTTCCCGGTGCTGGATCCTGATTCACCACGACCGATTCTTGAGGAACGACATTTAGTGTCCCGTATTCGGGATTAAAGAAAAAGTAATCGAGTTGAGCAGAATCGATGATGACCTGTGCATCCCTAACTAGGAGCCCAGAGGCGTTCGGTACTTCATGGGTTAAACAATTTGGTGTGAAACCCTGGACAGTTGTCGTTGGGAATTGGCTACCAGATGAATACATAAACCAATCATGGGTTCGAGGAGACCCGAACATAATCAAAGTTGCGCCCACGCCGAGAACTACGTGCGAAAGCAGTACCACTGACTTCAATTTCCCAATATTCATTCGTCCGACACATATTGAAAGAACGACCAGGACTACGAAGAGGACAAAGCCAAGGAATGGCCTGTTGTTCCATTCATAGAACGCGGGGCTTCCGGTTTCTTCATGAAAGAGGGCGAATCCGGTGAGTTGCGTGGCGACCCATGCGCGAAATACCCACCATGCCGGCGCAAGATCCGAAATAGACAAAGACCATCTAAGAACTTTTTTGATGAATACATCAACAACATTTGGCACAACGTCAATATCTTTAGACATACCAGCAGCCGCAAGAAGATCTGTGGCGTACTTCTCGGCAGATCCGATGTCAGCGCCGTCATCGAGTGATGATGCAATATCAGCTTCAAGACCATCAGTGAGATCTGCAATCTGCTCTGTAGTGAGGTGACTCAATTCCACACGCACCTTGTTTGCAAATTCGATTGCGGTTTCCATGTTCGTTGACATCAGTTGTCTTCCTTTGTTTTTATGATGGTGTTAATGACTTCGCAAAAGGCGACCCATTGGTCACGTTGCGCGGCAATTGAATCTCTGCCGACAGGTGTCATGCCGTAGTACTTGCGATGTGGCCCCTCGTCTGAAGCAACTACGTAACTGGTGAGCATTCCGGTGGCGAATAGACGCCGCAGTGTTCCGTATACGGAAGCCTCGGCTACATCGACAAGACCAGCACTACGCAACCGTCGAACCACGTCGTAGCCGTATCCATCTTCTTGACTGAGAGCTGAGAGAACCGCGAGGTCGAGGACGCCTTTGACTAACTGGCTCCGGTCGAGCGACTCATCATTTGAATTGACCATAACGGACACACTACATAGTTATCCGCAGTACCGCAAGAACCACAAGTCCCTGTATGTACATTGTGGGTACAAAGTAGGTACAGTTTCCCTATGGCAACACCGACCGCATCATCAGAAATCACTTTTAGGGTCTCTCAGGAAGACAAAGAACTCATCAAGCTCGCGGCCGAGATTGAGAACTCAAGCGTGAGCGACTTTCTGCGCACCCTTGCAGTTCAACGCGCGATGGAGTTGGTTTCACATTTGCGCCTACGCGAAGTGACTGTCATTCCGGCGACACAGTTCAATGCCCTCATGGCAAGCATCGACGAGCCAGACGAAGTTTCACCACGTCTTCGTACTGCATACGACAATCTGTGGAAACTTGAACTCGATTGAGCCCATCACTGCCATCGCCACGTTCGGTTGCGTACAGTCCTTCGATTCATAACATCAACTCTTTTGATTGCGGCAATGACTCCCTCAACACGTGGTTGATTCGCGACGCACAACATGCCCGCCTCATGGGCACTGCCAATACATACGTATTCGTCAAGGACTCTCAGGTGATTGCTTACTACTCATTGTCTGCGCATCAACTTCAATCAGATGAACTGCCAAACCGGCTAGCGCACGGCGCTCCCCTAGCCATTCCGGCATATCTCATTGGGAAACTTGCGGTAACGCAAGAACTGCAGAATCAGATGATTGGTGGTTCTTTGCTTATTGATGCACTATTGCGACTGTGCCGAGCATCTGAAGGCGGACCAAGTGCTCGCATCATTACGGTCGACGCCATTGATGATTCTGCAGTCAACTTTTATCGCAAGAATCATTTCGTTTCTTCACCAACAGATCAAAAACAGATGTTCATGAAAATGTCCACGGCGCAACGAATTGTTACGAAAGGCTGACGAGGTCTAGCCATTCCTTACTGAAGTAATCCACTTGGCCATCGGGCATAAGTATCACTTTTGTGGGCTTGAGGCGCTGCACAAACTCTTCATCGTGGCTCACCATGATGATTGAGCCTGGCCATGATTCAAGTGCGTCGGCAACTGCCTCACGACTTGCTGGGTCAAGGTTGTTTGTTGGTTCGTCGAGAAGCAACACATTGTTACGACCCACCATCAACATGGCAAGAGCGAGTTTGGTTTTTTCTCCACCAGACAATGAACCAGACTCTTGAAATACTTTGCTGCCTTGCAGCCCAAACATTCCGAGCAATGCGCGCATCTGAGTTTCAGTCAGTGCTGAGCCTGCTGGTAACTCACGACGCATATGCCAAATGAGAGATTGAGTTGGATCAATTGTGTCGTGTTCCTGGGCGAAGTAGCCCACTTCCACTTTGTAACCCCACTCGATTTCACCAATGTTTGCTTGAGTAGCGCCAGCCAAGATACGAAGTAGAGATGTTTTACCCGCACCATTGAGACCAAGAACTAGAAGGCGCTCTCCGCGACCTAAGTCGAATGAAACATCTTCGAAAATTGCTGGGCCTCCGTAGCCCTTTGACAGACCCTTGGTGGTGACAACAGTGATTCCACTTTGTGGCGGTGGAGGAAACTTCACAGTGAGTGCGCGATCTTTCTTACGCATGCCAGTTGATTCGCCTTCAATACGTGCGATGCGCTTTTCAATGCTGTGCGCCATAGTTGCCTTCGACGCCTTTGCGCCGAAACGATCAACGACTTCCTGCAAGCGGGCGACTTCTTTTGCTTGCAACGAAGCTTTCTTTTCCGCACGAGACTCATCTTCAGCGCGTGAACGCTTGTACTGGGTGTAGGTGCCGCGATATTCGAACACCATGCCGGTGTCATCTTCATCGGGACGGTCTAAGTGGATCACTCGTGTAATTGCTTCATCAAGAAGTTCAAGGTCATGGCTAATAACTAGCAATGCGCCTTTGTAGTTGCGAAGGAAATTGAGCAACCATGTCTTTGCGTCAATGTCTAAGTGATTTGTTGGTTCGTCTAGCAACAACATGTCGCTTCCTGCGAACAAAATGCGTGCTAATTCCACACGGCGACGTTCTCCACCAGAGAGAACACCAAGAGCGAGATCAAGTCGATCTTTCTTTAGTCCGAGACCAGCAGCGATAGAACGTGCTTCGCTCTCAGCTGAATAGCCACCTTTCACAGTGAACTCTTCTTCTGCTTTCGAAAACTTCGCAACGTTCTTGTCGCTTGGGTCTTTCTCCATGACGATGCGGAGTTTTTCCAGCCGAACTAAGTCTGCATCAATATTGCGACCAGACAACACGTGAGCAACTGCAGAACGTGCCGCTTGCTCTGGCGAGGTGCGTGGGTCTTGGGACAAGTAGCCGAACGCTCCACTGCGCATCACTTTGCCTGCAGCTGGATCATTTTCGCCACCGAGGACTCGGAACATAGATGTTTTGCCCGCACCATTACGGCCAACAATGCCAACTTTGTCGCGAGCCATCACGGTGAACGTGGCACCTTGCACTACATTTTTCCCGCCGACTTCAACTGTGACATTCTGAACTTGCAACATGATTAACGAACCGTTGTCGATGTTGATACCACTGCAGGCACAGTGGAAGAAACTGCGGGTGCATTAGTTGTTGCTCCCACAATGGTTGTCGCGGTGGTCCCAGCAATGGTCGTTGGGGTCTCGCCTTCAATTGTTGATGATGGCATCACATCATCAGTAACTAGCGAGTCATCCGTGTACTTTGACGGCAAACATGCCCCAGGTCCTGTGGGCGCTTCACCAAGCGCTGACGCAATGGATGAGACAAGGACTTGGCGTCCTGCATCAGTCGGGTGAATCTTGTCGCGATTAAGTACACCTGTTTGCACGGACGTTGTGCTCCAGTCAAGTACTGAAACATTCGGATTCTTTGAGGCCACGATTCGAATCACTTGATTGACTTGTTGCATTGTGGGACGAAACAATGAAGCCGTCAACAACAGAGTCGGACGTGGAGCCAGTGATGTAACAATGGCAGTGAGATCTTTTTCGTACAACTCAGCGCTTCCGCCGTAGTTGGTACCAAGGAATACAACAGCTGCGTCCCATCCTTCGTAAATTCGATCGCGCAACACGGTGCGACCAAACCCAACCATCTGACCAGCTTCTGCTTCAACAGCAACTCGCCACCCGAGCGGCACAAGACCTGCGCACATTGTCCCGCCGTACCGAGTCGCAGTGCCAGCAAGAATTGAATCACCCAGAACTAAGAGACGATTACCACTAGCAACAGTGCCAAGCACTGGGCCATCAAGATTCGCGAGAGACGCACGCACACCGTTGACCACCACAGCTCCACTGGTGGCATTGATTCCGGGGATTCGGCCAACATTTGTGAGAGTCAGGCGCGATGCATCAGACCCGACTCCGAGACATGACGAGACGATGCCTGAGAGGGCAATCAGAGTTGCAATAGTGCGAAAGCGGGGGGCTGACATGACCTCCCAAGGCTATTGGCTAATTACCCCATAAAAGGGGCACCTTTGCTATTGCTTGCCGTTATTACGAGTTGCACGCAACTCGTCACGAATTTCAACCAATAAATCATTGGTATTGAGAGAAGCCTTCTCTTTGTCTTCTTTCGAACGAAAACGGTTATACAGCTTCACAACCATGAACAGTGCCAACGCGACAAAGAAGAAGTTCAGGGTTGAAGTAGCGAATGCACCAAACGGAATATCACTTCCATTGACAGTGAGAACTTTCTTGGAGAAGTCTGGTTGTTGCCCACCAAAGATGGCGCCAATCAAACCACCGAGGATTCCAGGGCCTTTGTCGCTTCCCGCAAATGAGTCAACAACAGTTTTGAATGCAGCACCCATAACAAAAGCGACTGCCAGGTCAATGACATTTCCTCGGTTAATGAATTCTTTGAATTCAACAATGACTCCCCGCTTCGCAAGGTTCTCTACTTTGGTGAAAATCTCACTCATTGTGATGCCGCTTTCTCAATCAGAACTAACGCTTCATTGAAGCATGCCCCGCCGCCTAAGTCGTTGACCCCATCTGAAATCAATGCATTGGACACCAGCCCGTTAGCAACGTGGCGCATCCATAAACCTTTTGGAATTTCACAGACCCCAACTCGCATCCGTGCATCTATGGAAACTGGCAGAGTCACAGCACCGAGACTGTTTGACACAACAACAGTGTCCCCATCTGTCAGACCCCGCTCTTCGGCGTCTATTGGATGAACCGAAACTGCAGCAGTCGGTGGGTCATACTCGCCAAACATCGAGTTCACCGTTCGTGCAGTAGCCGAGGTGAGCAGACGCAGGAACAAACCAGTAGATCCTCGTCCCGTCATCGGCAAAGGTAATGGCAATTCAGAATCTGGCGAGAACAACCGTGCCTTCAGGCCATCGGGGAACACGTCACGAAACTGAACGCTATTTTGCGGTGTAAGAACCACAGTGCTTTGTTCTGATTCAACATCTTCGGCGCGCGGTGTCGCAATATGCACACCAAGACGTGCAGCCAATTCACGGCCTAACCAGTCATTACTGCGCGACTCACCCACGGGGTCAATGACCTTGTTCACCCGCTGCAATGAAAACGAGCCGTAGCTTCCCACAAAGTCATTAACTTCGAATTGAGTCGTCGCAGGCAACACAACATCTGCGTACTTCGCGGTATCTGTCATTACCTGGTCATGCACAACCGCGAATACTGCTTCGTTGGCAAGCCCTGACAACATTCGCTGTTGATCATTCGCGGTAACAGCCGGATTCGCACCTTGAACAAGCAGAACCGACGGAGCGTCATCGGAATTCAACCAACGCCCCACATGATTCATGTTAATGGCAGCACGAGAAGTATCCACTTCAGGAAGCAATGCATCGACACGTGCTGACGATGCCCGCGACGTGGATCCGAGAACTCCGCTTCCCTCGACTGTGAAATGACCAGCGAGTACCCACATGGAAAATATCGCAAGCATGCTGCTGCCACCATTTATATTGCGTTCAACCCCCCACCCCATGCGCAACATGGCGGGAGATGATGCGCCAATCAGGTCTACACATTCTTGGAATACTGAGACATCAATTCCGCATTCGTCTGCTGCGTCATCGAGAGTCCACTCGCGGCACACTGCAAGAAATTCCTCAGAGCCGCTCACATGATCGCGAATAAACGCCGAATCAAGCTTTCCTCTGCGTTCTAGTTCTGCTGCAATTGCCATAGCGAACACTGCATCAGTACCCGGCAGTAATGGCACGTGAAGATCAGCCCGATCTGCAATGCCCGTCACTCGAGGGTCAATAACAACGACTGTTCCCCCATTGGCTTTACATTCATTAACTAGGGGTGGAAGGTGCGAGTTAGATGCGGTGGAGTTAGCGCCCCAGATAATGAGGAGTTTTGCTTTCGGAATCGACTGCGGATCAGCTGATGAAAGCCCAGGGAAAACCTGTTGCCAGGCACGTCCATATGTAAAAGCACAGATTGTGTGCTCAATTTCTGGGGCACCAAGTCGGGCAAACAATTCAAAGGTAGAACCATTTCCTTCAAGAATTCCTGACGATGAGTTATACAGGTACGGCGCAATGCTGTTGACTCCGCGAACAGCAATTCCATCTTTTATTCGTGACGCAATGAGGTCAAGTGCTTCATCCCATGTTGCGGTGCGAAATTCTCCAGCACCCTTTTCTCCGGTACGAATGAATGGCGTGGTAATTCGTTCAGGCGAATAAATACGTTTGGTGCTCATTTGCACTTTTCGGCATATAAATCCTGCGGTAAACGGGTTGATGTCTCCGTCCTTGGCAGCATCAATATCGGTAATCACACCATCGGTGACGGTGACATCAAGCGAGCAAGCATCCGGGCAATCCAACGTGCATGCGGTGCGAACGACGTTGATGCTCATGACAATGCTGGGTCCAATTCTTCGAACGTATCGACATCTCGCAACGATGGAAATCCGAACCACCACACGCCGACTATGGCGAGCGTGGCGAGACCGCCACCAACAACGGTTGCTGGAGTTCCGGCAAAGCTTGATACGGCCCCGGATTCAAATGCGCCCAATTCATTCGACGCACCAATGAAGACATTCTCCATGGCTGACACGCGACCACGTTTTTCATCGGGAGTAACGAGTGGCGCAATAGAGCCGCGAATGAACACGCTCACCATGTCAGCAGCACTGAGAATGAGTACTGCCAAGAACGCGACAACATATGAATGAGTCATACCGAGAACAATTGTTGAAACTCCAAAGACACCAACGACCAGCAGAAGAATTCGGCCAACTTTTCGGCGCACAGGACGAAATGCCAAGAAGATAGCCATCACCGCGGCTCCGATTCCGCCAGCAGCACGCAACCATCCGTACGCAACATCGCCAACATGTAGTTGTTCTTCTGCAATAACTGGCAAAAGCGCAACAGCTCCACCAAACAGCACTGCGAACAAGTCGAGCGAAATTACCGCGAGCAAAATAGGAGTACGGCGAATGAAATGGAATCCTTCCATCGCGTGTTTCACTGTAGGCCGTTCTGCTGCTTCCTGGCGTGCCTTGTCATGAGGAATCGAGATGGTCGAGAGTGCAAGCATGCCCGCCACGATGAGCGCAGCAGAGACTGCATACGCGATCCACGGATCAGCGGCATAAAGAAAACCGCTGGCGGCTGGACCAATGATGACAGCGCCCGTCCATGTAGCACTGTAGAAAGCGACGACGCGAGGGATGCCGCCTTCTGGTGCAATCATTGGGCCCATTGGCCGCAATGCGGGCGATAGGAACGCTCGCGCAACACCAAAGAAAAATGCAAGAACGAAGATGGGCATTGCGCTTGTTGGCAAAGTGCGCGCATAGAGCACCAAACCAAGCGAACACACTGCTTCTCCGCCAAGTGCGATGAGCGCGACATGTTTGCGATTGAAATGGTCTGCCACTGACCCGGTGACCAGCGCGAACAGAACAGCTGGAGCAAATTCAGCAAGCCCAAGCCAGCCAATGTCCAGTTCTCGGTCTGTGATATCGAAAATGTGTTTGCCAAGCGTGGTGGCTTGCAACATGATGCCAACGTAAAACGTGAGATTTGCCAGCATGAGTGGCAATACTCCTGGTGCGCTAAGTACTTGCCGAGCAGTCAGTGTGCTCGGGTTTCCGCTGTCACTCATCGAGCGGTCCAACCACCGTCAACGATCACTGATTGACCTGTCATAAAGGATGATGCATCACTAACCATAAACAACAATGCACCATCAAGTTCGTGTTCTGCTCCCATGCGGGGAATAGGTGAATTCTGCATCACATATTTTTGTGAACTGTCATCAGTGTCCATTCCTGCGGTCATTTCACTGACAAACCATCCGGGGCATAATGAGTTCACGCGTACGCCTTTTCGGGCCCACTGAACAGCAATCTCTCGCGATAGTGCGATAACGGCACCCTTGCTGGCGGCATAGTTTGCTTGCTTGATTGGCGTACCCGCAATCATTCCCAAGATGGATGCCACATTTACGATGACTCCGCTTCTGTTGGCAACCATATTTTCTCCAGCAAGTTTGCACAGATGCCAAATTGCAGTGGTATTCACTTCCATTGTTTCTTCAAACATGTCGAGCGTTTCAGATTCAATTGCAATCTTGTGAGTAATGCCCGCGTTGTTCACCAAGATGTCCACTCGCCCGCACGTTGATATGACTTCAGCAATAAGTGCCTCGCGGTCACTTGCGTTGGCCACATCACATTTGATGGCTATAGACCCAGAAAGTTCCTTCGACAAAGACTCCAAGCGATCAAGACGGCGAGCAGTTAAAACCACCGTGGCGCCTGCAGCGTGCAGAACGCGGGCAAAGCGCGCACCCAATCCGGATGACGCCCCAGTCACGATGGCAATCTTTCCGTCCACACGAAATTGGGAGACAGGGTCAAAAGAAGAAGAATTCGCCATGCGCCGAGGCTATTGCCCCGTGGCCCATGTGTCAGCATGGAAAACATGAAGGTTCGCATTGGCTATGGATTAGGGGTTCGCACCGCCCTGAATGACACTGGTTTTCTCGAAGTGGTCGACACCCTCGAGAAGCTTCGCTTTGACAGTCTGTGGCTCAGTGAGCGCATCGGCGGAGACGCCCCAGACCCGCTGGTTGCAATGGCTATGGCCGCAGCGCGTACCACACGTCTCAAGGTGGGAATGAGCGTCATGGTTCTTCCTGGTCGTAATCCCATTGTATTGGCTAAAGAACTCGCAACGCTTGACCGCATGTCAAACGGACGCTTACTTCCCGCTTTCGGACTCGGTGTTGCAGATGTTCACGAACAACAAGCGTTCGGTGTTGAACGCACGAAGCGCGCAAAGATGTTTAACGAAGCACTTGCAGTTCTTCGTTCGTGCTGGATGGATGATGAAGTCACATTCCACGGTGAGTTTTATAACTACGACAATTTGCGCGTGAACCCAAAACCGAAACAACAACCACCTGACGTGTGGCTTGGTGGTATTGCGGAGAGCGAATTAAAGCGCGTTGGACGCTTGGCCGACGGCTGGTTGCCATCATTTGTTACGCCGCAGGATGCAGAAACAGGTTGGAAGACAATCAACGCTGTGGCATCAGGCCACGACCGTGAAATAGAAGATGAACACTTCGGTGTGCTTATTCCCTATGTCATTGGTGAACCACCCGCTGCATTACTAGCCGGGCTGAAGGCTCGAAGACCAGATCTTGATGACGTATCCGTGCTGGTACCGAACGGATGGGACGCATTAGCACACACCATTCAACAGTTTGTTGATATTGGCGCTTCGAAGTTTGTTGTTATTCCACTTGCAGAACCATCGTCGGTACCTGACTGGAATTCACATCTTGAAGAAGCAGCAACACACTTGTTGCCGTTACAAAACTAGTTACTTCTTTTTTGCTGGCTTTGTGAAGTTGGCACAGAAGTCAATAAGAAGTCGAGTTCCGTACGCAGTCGCCCCGCGATTCAACCAACCGCTGTCGCTGTCGGCATCCATCGGGCCAGCAATGTCAAGGTGGGCCCACGGTGTTGAACCAACAAACTCACTGAGGAACAATGCTGCAGTTGTTGCACCGGCAAGAGGGCCACCAATATTGCGCATGTCTGCAACGTTCGAATCAAGCATTCTGCGGTAATCAGTAAACAATGGCAATTCCCACAGCAATTCATCAGTACGAGTGCTTGATGCCTTCAATTGATCAATAACTCCTGCGTTATTTCCCAATACGCCTGCCATCCTCTTTCCAAGTGCAGCAAGGCATGCACCCGTAAGAGTTGCAATGTCAATCATGGCGTCGGGCTTTGATTCAGCACCCAACGACAAACCATCAGCGAGAATAAGTCGACCTTCAGCGTCAGTGTTATGAATTTCGACGGTCTTTCCATTGCGCATAGTGAGAACATCACCCAGCTTCAATGCACTTCCACTTGGCATGTTGTCTGTGCACATCAGGTACGCAGTCACTTGAGTCTTTACTTTCATTGCACGCAATGCGCCCATGGTGGACAACACTGCAGCTGCGCCACTCATGTCCATCTTCATTGCAGCGTGGCTTTCGTTGGTTGGCTTCAGCGAGATACCGCCGGAGTCGTACATGACGCCCTTACCAACAAGAACAACTTTGCCTTTTGCCGATGTTGGTGTGTAGACCAACTTCACCATGCGAGGTGGCTCTGTACTGCCGGCATTGACGCCAACGAGTCCGCCGCAACCCATCGCAATGAGTTGATCACGGTTGTACACGGTGGCTTCTAGTCCAGAGGCTTTGGCAATCGCCACAGCATGGTCTGCAAATTGACTGGCTGTCAGGTGTGATGGCGGAGTGTTTGCAAAGTCGCGTGCCGTGCAGACCGCAGTTGACGTAGCAATTCCCATCAACATGCCGGCTTGAACGTCAGCAGTTTTTTCAGCAGATACCAAAGTGACAGATGTCAACTTTACTAATCCAGACTTGTCATTTTTCAATGCGACCCAGCGATGGAGTGCAAGTGCAATTCCTTCGACCACTGCTTGAGTTGATGTTTTCGCGCTTCCGCGAATAACGCCTGGCAATGTGGTGGCAATTGATTCGTATCGCGAAGATGCACGAGCAGCAGACGCTGCCACATTGCGCAACACGCTGGTATTGAGGTCGCGCACATCGCCAATGCCCACCAGCACACGCACTGCAGTTTTTCCGGTAGCAGGAGTCAACGTATGCGTCTGAGATGTCTTTCCTTCAAAACCAAGCGCAGCTAGTTGTGCACGATTGAGGCCGACACCACTGGGAATAGGACCAGAAGCAGCAACCGGGATAACGATGGCTGCAACTTTGGCAGGAACGGACTTTGAAACAGAAAAAGCAGTACGCATGGCCCCACTCTATGTGGCGGCGCTCACTGCTCTAATGCTGAAGTGTCTAGAGACTCTTGACAGGGCGCGATGTGCCCTCTTGCCAACGTGCCATGGTCCACAACAAGTCAGACAATCTGTTGAGATACGGCACGACATAACTTGGCGGCGGGGCTGCAGCAAACGCCTGACGCTCGGCACGACGCACTGTGGTACGAGCAAAGTCGAGCCATGCAGATACTGGATGTTCTCCGGGAACAACAAACTCGGTCGGTGGTTCAAACTTCGTATCAAGGTCGTCGATGATCTGTTCCAGACGATCCACCATCTCAGATGTGACACAACTGACACCTGGCTTTAGCTTGTGGCGATTTTCTGGCAAAGTGGCCAATTCGGCCATCAACACATAGAGGTCTTTCATCATTGGCACCACGATGCCATCGACCTCAGAACCATGACCAGCCGCTGTACGCACAAGGCCAATCACTGCTTGTGCTTCGTCAACAGCACCATAGGCACGAGGCAACTCACTGTCCTTCGGCACTCGGCCTCCATAAAAGAGTCCGGTCGTGCCGTCATCGCCTTCTCGGGTGTAGATCTTTATACGAGCCATTCCATTGACTCTATGGCAAGTATCGTGGAGTCGTCATGAATCGTCAGCCCTACCTCGAAGCCGTCCGCGACCGAGTCATCGTTTTCGATGGCGCCTTCGGTACTTTCGTACAAGATCTCGACCTCGGTCCAGATGATTTTGGCGGGGATTCCCTAGAGGGCTGCAATGAAATGCTGTGCCTCACCCGGCCGGATGTCATCGAATCTATGCACCGCGCATTCCTTGATGTGGGGGTTGACGTTATTGAGACCGCCAGCTTCGGAAGTTTCTCCACCGTTCTTGTGGAATACAACATTCCTGAAAAGGCATACGAACTTAATGTGGCTGCCGCAGCAATTGCGCGCCGCGTTGCCGACACATATGAAGTAGATGGGCGCCCTCGCTACGTAGCGGGCAGCATCGGGCCAGGAACAAAGTTGCCAAGCCTTGGGCATATTGATTTCGCCACCTTGCGAGATTCCTATGAAGAGCAAGCCCGTGGCCTTCTAGATGGCGGCTCAGATCTCTTTCTCATCGAAACATGCATGGACTTGTTGCAGATCAAGGCTGCAATGCAGGCATGTCGTCGCGCAATGAAGAGCGTAGGACGCGAAGTTCCCATTCAGGTGCAAGTCACCATGGAAACAACCGGTCGCATGTTGGTCGGAACCGAAATTGGCGCTGCTTATGCGTCACTGCAGGCAATGAAGCCCGACGTCATCGGCATCAACTGCGCAACCGGGCCATCAGAAATGCAAGAACACTTGCGCTACCTCAGCGAGCATTCCCTGATTCCTATCAGCGTGCTGCCAAACGCCGGATTACCAAGCGTTGTTGATGGAAGAACCCATTATGACCTCACTCCTGAACAACTTGCAGAATTTCATTTGCAACATGTCAGCAAATTGGGTATCGGCATTGTGGGCGGATGCTGCGGCACAACACCAGAACATTTACGCCAAGTAGTAGAGGCTGTTCGCGGCGTCACCCCGAAAGTGCGCATACCAGAATTCGAACCAAGCGTGTCATCGCTGTACTCCCCTGTCACGCTGGAACAAGACAACAGTTTCCTCATCATTGGTGAGCGCACCAACGCAAACGGTTCGAGAGCATTCCGCGATGCAATGTTGCGCGAAGACTGGGACTCCTGCGTCAAAATGGCAACCGAGCAGATCCGCGAAGGCTCTCACGTGCTTGACGTATGCGTTGACTATGTCGGCCACGATGGCGCCATTGACATGAATGAAATTGCATCACGTTTCGCCAGCCAAGCAAGCGTTCCGCTTGTTCTTGACTCAACTGAGCCAGAAGTTATGGAAGCCGGCCTATTGCATACGGGCGGACGCAGCATTTTGAACTCGGCAAACCTTGAAGATGGCGAAGCACCTGGCAGTCGTCTCGATCGCGTGTTTTCACTTGCTCGCGATTACGGCGCGGCCGTTATCTGCCTTCTCATCGATGAACGCGGCCAAGCACGTGACGTGGAATGGAAGATGGAAGTTGCTCATCGCATTCACACAATCGCTACCGAGCGCTACGGCCTTTCCGCCAGTGACTTGATCTTCGACGCACTCACATTCCCAATTGGTACTGGAGACGAAGACTTGCGCAAAGACGGTATTGCCACTCTTGAGGCAATTCGCCGCATCAAAGAAGAGATTCCCGGTGCATTCACCACTCTTGGTCTTTCAAACGTCAGTTTTGGACTTAGCCCTTCTACTCGCCAGGTGTTGAACAGTGTGTTCTTACACGAAGCGCGCCAAGTTGGCCTCGATTCAGCAATTGTTCACGCGTCAAAAATTCTGCCACTCGCACGGATTCCTGAAGAACAGATCACCGTGTGCCACGACCTCATCTTTGACCGTCGTTCACCTGGCTATGACCCGCTCACAAAGTTGCTCGAGATTTTTGCTGACGTCTCCACAATTGATGCCGTTAAAGAAGACCGCACCGACTGGACCATTGAACAAATATTGCGTCAACGCATTATTGATGGCGACCGCGAAGGGCTTACTGACGATCTTGAACGTGCGATGTCAAGTGGTATTGCACCGCTCGACATCATCAATGAATTTCTTCTTGATGGCATGCGTGAAGTGGGCGAACTCTTCGGCTCTGGCCGCATGCAACTGCCGTTTGTTTTGCAAAGCGCAGAAACCATGAAGACCGCTGTTGCCTATCTTGAACCTCATATGGCAAAGACTGGCGAGAGCAGTGCAAAGGGCAAGCTGGTATTGGCCACCGTAAAGGGTGACGTTCACGACATTGGTAAAAACCTTGTGGACATTATCTGCACCAACAATGGTTACGAAGTGCACAACATCGGAATCAAAATCAGTATCTCGGAAATGATCACCAAGGTGAAAGAAGTCGGCGCTGATGCGCTCGGCATGAGCGGGCTGCTCGTAAAGAGCACCATCATCATGCGGGACAACTTGCTCGAACTTAATGCACAAGGCCTCAGTGACATACCTGTTCTTCTCGGTGGCGCAGCGCTCACTCGCAGTTACGTAGAACAAGACCTGCGCAAAATCTATGATGGCCGTGTTCTGTACGGCAAGGACGCCTTCGAGGGCCTCGCAACTCTTGACACTCTGATGGCAATCAAAAAGTCAGGCGTTGATGACCCAGACTTTGGTCGCAAGCTTGGCGAACGTGTAATTCCACGACGTGAAAAGGTTGAGGTTGATCCTGCCTCTATTCCACCTCGCTCTCCGGAAGTTGAAACAGATAACACGGTCTTTGTTCCGCCATTCCTTGGCTCAAAAGTCGTGAAGGGCATCGGGCTTGACGAGATCGCTGAATACATCAACGAAACTGCCCTGTTCCGCAACCAATGGCAGTACCGCCCGAACGAGGGCGAATCAGATATTGATTTTAAAGATCGCATCCGCCCCATCTTGCGCGCACAACTCAGCAATACAAAAGCCAGCGGTGTCCTAGTTCCGCAATTGGTGTACGGATACTTCCCTGCCAACAGCGACGGCAACGACCTAGTTGTCTACACAGATGACACACGCACAGTCGAGCGCACACGCTTTAACTATCCACGCCAAAAGGTTGCACCATTCATGTGCATCGCCGACTTCTTTCGGTCTGTTGAAAGTGGCGAGCCTGACTATGCCGCCTTCCACATCGTCACCATGGGTCAACCAATTAGCGAGGCAGCAGCCGAACTATTCGCAGCCAATAAGTACCAGGACTACCTCGAACTTCACGGCATCGGAGTCGAAATGGCAGAAGCACTTGCTGAGTACTGGCACCACCGCATTCGTACCGAATGGGGCTTCGTAAACGAAGATGGTCCGTCAGTTGCTGGCTTGTTCCGTCAGCAGTACCGCGGTGGTCGTTACAGTTGGGGCTACCCCGCATGCCCAGACCTAGAGGACAACTCTCGCGTCGCCGAACTTCTTGAGGCTGGCCGTATCGGTATCGAAGTTGGTGAAGACACTGGCTGGCAATACCAACCAGAACAAACCACCTCAGCGATTATCTGTCATCACCCGAAGTCAAAATACTTCGTCGCTCGCGACTAAGCGTGCGGCTCGTTCAGCCTCGCCTCTGCACGATTAGATAGGTCAATGACGACTGACCGATGGACTGCCGAACAGGCACACGACTGGAACAGCCGCATCGGGTGGTTAGTCGGCTGCAATTTCAGCCCGTCAACCGCCGGTAATCAATTGGAGATGTGGCAGTCAGAGACATTTGACATTGAAACCATCAGTAAAGAATTGGAGTGGGCCGCAGAAATCGGCATGAACACCATTCGTCTCTATCTCCATGATCTTCTGTTTACGGAATCGCCAGACAATTTTCTTGAACGAATTGAGACTGTTCTTTCCATTGCTGAATCCAACGGAATCGGAGTTGTCCCCGTCCTTTTTGACGGAGTGTGGAATCCGAAACCACGACTCGGAGTTCAGCGAGAACCCGCACCACGACTTCACAATTCAATGTGGGTGCAAAGTCCTGGATCTGAAATCTTCTACGACCGCTCCCGATGGCCGGGGCTACGGGATTACGTACAGAAAGTTATTGGGAAATTTCAAGATGATTCACGCGTTATTGCATGGGATCTCTTTAATGAACCAGACCAGGTGGACACTGTCACATTGACACTCGGCTCACGTGATGAAAAAATCAAGACAGCAACTGAACTGGTGTCGCAAGTCTTCAATTGGGGACGAGAGATTTCACCATCACAACCTTTGACTGTTGGTATTTGGGAATACAACACAGAGTGGCAGCCTGCAGAAAACACGTTGAATGAACTCATACTTGATCGCAGTGACATCATTTCGTTTCATTGCTATGAACCTCGCGAGAAACTCACTGCAGTGATTGAATCGCTCAAGACATATGGTCGACCACTCCTCTGTACAGAATGGCTGGCTCGAACCGCTGGCTCGACTGTTGACCTCTTAGAAGTTTTTGCTGAACATGGTGTGGGCGCCATCAACTGGGGGTTCGTTGATGGAAGAACCCAGACTCGTTTTCCGTGGCGCTCATGGACCGAACCAGTCACAGATGAAGAACCGTGGTTTCACGAACTGCTTCATCGAGATGGATCACCCTACGATGTCAAAGAAGTTGAAACTTTTCGCCGACTCACTTCACTACATACGTAGTTAGCGTGCTTCGCTCGCGACTAAGCGTGACCACCACCGGTGACGGCAAAAGTCTTATTTGTTATCTGCCAGCAACCATCGACTATTGACAGGTTGAAGAAATTGGTAAAGGAGGCCGTTCCCCAAAATCCTTCTTCTTTGACAGTTGCTCGTGCAGCCGTTCCATCGATTTGAATGTCAACAATCTCCGACATTGAAGGATGCCCTGGTGTTTCAACCATCAGTGCGACGAAACCTTCTTTGTCCATGTCGTAATCGACTCCATCCATTGCACCAAACCAGTGCGCACTGCTATGAAACGCCTCATTCATTTGATCGGCGTTACCGTTGCCGGCTCCGTCAATGTAGAGATTCATTACTCTGGTTACTTCTTTGAGTACTTCTGGCATGTTGTTTCCTTCGGAATCAATCTTCATCCGTGGATGAAAAGGCACCGTAACACAGTATTTTGAGGACAAATTTCTCTGCTACCTTCCTGTAATGACTTTAGATATCTCTTGCGCCTTTGCCACATCCATGACCACACCCGACCATGTCGTCACTGCAGAAAAGCTCGGATACACACGGGCATGGCTGTATGACTCTCCTGCCCTGTACCCCGATGTGTGGGTGCAGCTATGCCGGGCCGCAGAGCGTACCTCCACCATTGGGATCGGACCAGGTGTTCTTATCCCGAGCTTGCGTCATCCCATGGTCACAGCTGCAGCTATCGGCACCTTGTCAGAGATCGCAGGCATGCATCGGGTTCACGTTGGTGTCGGAACCGGATTCACTGGTCGCTTTACACTCGGACAAAAGCCAAACAAATGGGCAACGGTTGTTCACTACGTTGAAACTGTTCAGGGGCTACTTCGTGGTGACATCGTCGAATGGGAAGGCGCAAAGATTCAGATGATGCACCCAGATGGTTATTCAACTCCTCGTCCCATTCGTGTTCCATTTGTACTGGGTGCTGCTGGCCCAAAAGGTTTTAAAGCTGCTCACGACATTGCTGATGGTGTGTTTGTTGCTGGTGCAGAACCACAACCAAATTTTGACTGGCAAGTGATGCTGCACGTTGGCACCGTTCTTGATGACAATGAATCTCCTGGCTCCGAGCGTGCAATCGCTGCTGGTGGTCACGGAGCCGCTGTGTATTACCACTTCTATGATGAGAACGGTCTCGGAGTAGAACAACTTCCTGGCGGAGCTGAATGGAAGGCTGCGTACGCAAACGTTGAGCCATCTGTTCGCCATCTTGCTATTCATGACCTTCATATGATTGCTGTGAACAAACTCGATAAACCGCTAATTACAGGTGAAGTAATGCAATCAATGGGCGCTGCATATAGCCCCGCCAGATTGCGAGAGGTTCTGCAGGAATTTGAAGAAAAGGGTGCAACTGAACTTGCGTACCAACCAGCTGGCCCAGACATCGCCCGCGAACTTGAAATGTTTATTGCTGCAGCCCATGGCTAGTTTCAGCAATTAGTGGGGTTGGGTTTTATTCCACGTCGACGCAAGTAATGCGTAATGACCATTCAGCGCAATCAGCTCGTCGTGTGTACCAATCTCCGAAATATGCGCATCTGCCACGACCGCAATCTTGTCTGCACGTTGCACCGTGGACAAGCGGTGAGCGACCACAATGACACTGCGATTAGTCATCAGTTTCTCAAGAGCTGCTTCCACCAGCATCTCAGTACCTGGGTCAAGGTTCGACGTTGCTTCGTCAAGCACCAGCACTGCAGGGTCAATAAGAGCAGCACGTGACAAAGCAACTAACTGACGTTCGCCGGCAGACAATCGTGAACCACGCTCACGCACTTCGGTATCAAGGCCATCTGGCAAGGCTTCAAATCGTTCACGTAAACCAATTTTGTCGAGGGCGATAAGAAGTTCGTCTTCTGTGGCGTCTGGCTTTGCAATACGCAAGTTGTCGCGAATTGTGCCATCAAACAAGAAACCCTCTTGAGGGATCACAACGATGCGATCACGCAGATCATCCATCGATGCTCGACGCAGGTCCACCCCGCCGTATGACACAGTGCCGGATTGCGGGTCATATAAACGTGCCATCAACTTTGCAAGAGTTGATTTGCCTGCGCCAGTGGGGCCGACTAACGCAAGGCGCGTGCCTGCCGTGAGAGTAAGAGAAACATTCTCCAAGGCTGGTTGCGATGCACCCGTATACGAGAACGTGATGTTGTCGACAACGACATCACCAACAGCGGGCAATGATATGGGGTTTGGAGATTCATCAACGTCAGGAACTGCATCGATAATGCCAAACAACTTATGGAGTGCAGCTGCAGAAGATTGCAGGGTGTTATACAACTGCGACAGTTGCTGCACGGGGTCAAACAAGCTGGCAAGTAGCAACACGAATGCCACGACAGTTCCGAGCGAAACAGAACCGTTATGTACAAGCAAACCACCAACGCCAACGATGAGCGCAGAAGAACCAATACCAGCAAATTCAATAAGCCCGAAATACCAGGTGCTGACTTTGACGCTGTGAATATGGCTGCGATACAAAGCCCGGTTTGACTCTTCAAATCGACGAATCTGTTCATCTTCTCGGGCGTATGCCTGAATAACACGAACACCAGTAATGCCCTCTTGAAGAGCAGAGAGGTTCGCACCAACTTTGTCACGAACTTCCAGGTACGCCGTGTTTGCGTCACGTTGAAACTTTATAGTCGCCAAAATCAAGAACGGGAACACGATGAGGGAGATCAGTGTGAGCTGCCACGACAAACTCATCAATAGAAAGAACGCAAAGAACAGCAACAAGAAAGATGAAAGGAATTGCATCAAGCCCCATTGCACCAGCTCAGCCATCGACTCAATATCAGCAGTCATTCGTGCAACAAGAACACCCGCTTTCTCCCTGTCAAAGAAGGCCATTGATTGTTTCTGCATACGAGAAAACACACGAATACGAATGAGACGCAAGAAACCTTCACCAGCTGAGTTCAATGCGACGTACTGCCAACGACCAACGACATACGCAATCACGACAACCACAATGTAGGCAATGACGGTTCTGTCAAGTGCGCTGCGATCACCCTTGCGGATACCGGCGTCAATTCCGTGACGCACAAGCACTGGCCCTGCCAATGTGCACAACACGGTGATGATGACGAGACCTAAAGCCAATATTGCTTGCTTGCGAAACTCACCGGCCATTCGGAAACTACGAATGAGTACCACCCGTGTTTGGGTACGGTCTAACTTTTGGTCAGCATCCATGCCACGACCGCCGCCTCCGCCGCCACCGCCTCCGCGTCCTCCTGCGTACATAACTACTCAATCACCGTGCTAGTCATTGCAGCAAGGACACTGCGATACTTCTCGTTTGTTTCCAACAACTCATGATGCGAACCCGTTGCAGATACTCGACCTTCATCGAGCAGCACTACCCGATCTGCCAATTCAATGGTTGCCGGACGGTGCGCAATGACCAACGTGGTGCGCCCGCGCATCACAGTAGACAACGCGTCACGAATTTCGTGTTCTTTTGTTGGGTCAACTGCAGACGTTGCGTCATCAAGAACTAACACGCGTGGGTCAGCCACAATCGCACGTGCGATAGCAATGCGTTGGCGTTGTCCGCCAGAGAGCGAATAACCGCGCTCTCCCAATGAAGTGTCGTACTTATTCGGCAACTGCATGATGAAGTCATGCGCGCCAGCCAATTTTGCTGCACGCTGCACTACGGAGAAATCAATTTCAGGTTTTGCAAATGCAATGTTGGCTGACACCGTGTCATGGAACAACAAAGTGTCCTCGAACACCACACCAACTGAATGTCGTAATTCGGGAAGGCGGAGTTGACGCAAGTCGATGCCATCGAGACTGACGCTTCCTGCTTGTGGGTCGTAAAACCGCAACAACAATCGCGCAATGGTGGATTTCCCGGATCCAGTCGCACCGACAATGGCAACTGATTCTCCAGGCGCAACGGAGAAGTTGAACCCCTCGAGAACGCGTATATCGGTATGACCAATCTCGTATCCGAACCGGACGTTCTCGAACTTCACGGCACCAACAGGTTGAGCCACGGCGGCTCGTGGAAGATGCAGGGGGTGCGGAGGGTCAGCAATTGCGGGCACAACTGCCAAGATTTCGTGAATGCGCATCAATGCAGATGCTGCGCGTTGCCCCATGGCAACAGTCATACCAATGTTGCGCATTGGCCAGATCAACATGGTGAGATACGCGTTGAACGCGACTAGTCCACCCAAAGACATGTCGCCATTGATAACGCGGTGGCCACCAAGTCCGAGAACTGCAACCAGTCCGAGCCCAGGAAGCAAATCGATAGCTGGAAGGAAACGACTACGGATACGCGCAGCTTTCATAGATTCACGACGAATGTCGTCGGCTTCAACTTCTAATTTGGCCTGTTGCACTGCTTCAGCACCAAAGCCTTTAATGACGCGAATTCCAGAAACTGATTCTTCGACAACGCTTGCCAGTTGCGCTTGCTCTTGCTGCACTGCGAGAACTGTTGGGTGAATCTTGTGCGAGAACGACCGAGCAGAGATGTTGATGAATGGCAAAGGCGCTAGTGCGACTGCTGCCAACACAGGATCAGTGAGGAAGAGAACCGCAACGACGCCGAATACCATGGTGACCTGTGATGCGAAAATGGGAATGTTGACAACAAAGCCCTGCACTTGCAACAAGTCACTCGAGGCACGACTCATCAATTGACCAGTTTGTGTGCGGTCATGGAAACCAACGTGAAGACCTTGGATTTGTGCAAAGAGACGCTCCCGCAAAACAGTTTCTGTCAAACGACTTTCGCGGAATGCAATAAAACGACGCCAGCCGGCAAAGACGCCAGCGATGAGAGCGGCAACAAGAATTGTGGATGTCCAAAACAGCAATGAGCCGTTCTTACTAATTCCTCGGTCAATCGCGTAGCGCGTGAGTTGCGGAACCGCCATCTTTCCAACAGACCATGACAGGCCTACAGCAACACCACCAAGAAGTCCCTTGCGTTGAGGAACCAATGTTTCACGAAGAAGCTTCCAGCCTTCTTTCGTTACTCCTTTGACGGGCTTATCAGACATTACGACAGGAAGGAATTATTTATGTGCCGACGGCGACAATGAACGGACTGCATCCCAATGTTTTAATTCAGGATCAAAAGGCATGATGGCAAGAGTTGATGTAGTAACTCCGTTATCGAAATACTGACGAATGCGATCACGGCAATATTCCGGTGAACCATGAATAATCAGCGCATCAACAACTTCGTCGGGAATAGCAGCTAGTGCGGCCTTGCGGTCGCCTGCCTTCCAGTTATCCCACATGCCCTTCAATAAATCGCCACGGCCGAGCCATCGGTGGAAATCGGCATAAACAGGCACATTGAGATAGGCCGCAATTGCAAAACGAGCCATTGAACGAACAGCTTCAGTATTTGTAGAAGGGCACACGAAGATACGCGCAACGATTTCCTTCGGCGTTCCTTCTGCAGCGCCATGCACTACTTCAGCAACCCGTGTGACATCTTCTGGGCTCAGCCAGTTGATAATTGCGCCATCTGCTTCACGAGCGGCAAGGCGCAACATTCCTTCACGCAGACCCGCGATGAGAATTTTCGGCTTCACTTCTGGCTTGATACCCAAACGGAATCCGTCAACCTTGAACGTGTCGTATTCCTTCGATACTTTCTCGCCAGCAAATGCATCATTCAAAAAGCGAACAACGTCACGCACTTTCTTGTATGGCTCTTCGAACGGAATGCCATTCCATCGTTCAACAATGACGTTGCTAGAAGATCCGATTCCGATTGCAAAGCGACCAGGTGCAGCATCAGCAAGCGACGCCACTGATTGTGCAAACAAAGCCGGGCTACGTGTGTACGCGGGAACAATGGCAGTGCCAAGACGTAAACGTGGTTCCCATGCAGCTGCAAGCGCTAACGGTGTAAACGCATCTGCACCATCTGCTTCTGCAGACCAGATGTCGGTGTATCCCATGTCAGCGAGTTCTGACAGTTTGTCTCTATGGCTATGTAGTGGGCCCGGTAGTGGCACGGTCATACCGGGTCGTACCGGCAAGCCATGTTGGCCCTTTGCTCCGTATGCATTCATCAGTCATCACCTTTCCACATTCGAACGATGCAACTCTGACTGGCGGTTGCCATGAGGGTTCCGTCTTCAGCGAACATATGCACAAGTCCGTGCCCAAAACCGCGTGCTACGCCTTGAACGCGAATATCAAGAAGGACCCACGTAGTGGGAACCAAGTTCATGACACGCAGGGTGTTGTCGAGCGAATTACCGCCTCCGCGAATACCAAGGGCTTGCCCAACGCCGCGCGGAACAAAATCGCCCAACACGCCAAGAGTTGCCGCATCAACACCCTCAATGACCTGTGGCAAACGCGCCCACATGACTGTTTGGCCATCACCAGGTGTGCCATCGAGTTCTTCATCCGTGCGGGCTTTCACCACACGCTCTTCCATGAAATCGTGAATGGTGCCTTCAGAAATGTGACGATGCCGCCAGTTCTCGTATTCTTCTGGTCTGCCGGCTTCTGGCGCCGTGACGAATTGTCCCGAATGTTCAAAATTACGATCACCGAGCGCCGCATTCACGGTGATGATTTCACGCTCTCCCACGTGGCCCACAACGCGGGCCTGCGTGATGGCGTTGCCCTCAACCGGCACGATGACATCGATATCCATCACTTCACCTGGGCGGGCGTAACTGAGGTACTGCGCAGTGGTCCAGATGACGTTTCTGCCTGTTGTGCCTTCCATTGCTGAGATGGCTGCTCCTAAAGCGCTACCGCCATATAGGAAGTTCCCGCCTGTGCAAAGCCGAAGATCAACGGGAAGATGCCATCGATAGGGATTATGGGTCTGTTGCAGACCGAGAAAAGCACGACTATCCATGAGCGGTAACACTCTACTTGCTCGCATGTTTTCCGTCAGGGTCGAAGGTTTCGTTCGTGGACTAAATTGCACATATGACTGATACACCATGGCAAGGCGATGCATGTTCGCTAGTAGACGAATTCAGAGCCGGACGCAGGTCCCCCAAAGAAGAAATGCAAGCGACATTGTCCGCACTTGCCACCAGTTCACTGAACTGTGTGTCGTTTCTTGATAGTGACGGCGCATTAGAGCGCGCAGCACAAGCAAATGTTTCACTCCCCTTCGGCGGAGTACCAATGGGTGTGAAAGAACTTGACTACGTAAAAGGTTGGCCATCAACAGAAGCATCTGTTCCATTTGCAGATCGCAAATCAGAACACACATCAACAATGGTGTCGCGTCTCATTGCTGCTGGTGCAAATCATTTTGGTCTCACCACTGCAAGTGAATTTGGCGGGGTCAATGTCACGCGCACCGTTTTGAATGGCGTCACTCGTAACCCGTGGGATATAACTCGCACACCAGGTGGATCATCGGGCGGAAGTGCCGCAGGAGTTGCTGGCGGTTTGTTCGCGCTCGGAACTGGTGGCGATGGCGGTGGCTCTATTCGTATTCCTGCCGGATTCACTGGTCTTGTTGGCTTGAAGTCCACATTTGGTCGCATTCCTCGCGGGCCTCATGTTGAATACGGCAACCTCACTGTGACCACAGGCGGCATGACACGCAGCGTGCGTGACACTGCTCGGTGGTTCGATGTGTGTAATGGGCATCATTCAACTGATCCTCTCAGCCTGCAACGAGTCGAGGGATGGGAAAATGCACTCGGCACAGTGAACGTCGCAGGCCTACGCGTTGCCATTGTTCAAGATTGGGACGGTGCTGTTCTGTCTCCCGCAATGTGGAATGTATTGCTGGAAGCGGCCGATCATCTCGTTGCATCTGCCGGCCTTCGCCGCATTGACGGCGTGAATACCGAACTACCTCGCATGGGTGCAGCATGGTCAATCAGCGGAATGATTGAAATTAGAGCAGCACTCGCTGACATGTGGCCAGCATGTGCAAACGACTTAACACCAGAGATGCGTGCTGGGTTGCAATTAACAGAAGGTCGTTACAGCGCAGCTGAGAGAACAAAAATTGAAGCGCGGCGTGCAGCAGTGAACCTACGAATGAGCCAGATCTTTGATGAAGTTGACCTCGTCATCACTGCGACGAATCCTGATATTGCATTTCCCGCTGAAGGCCCACTTCCAAATACGTTTGGTGGCGTCAAGGCCGGCGGCAGAAACAATGGACTCTTAACGTTTCCCTGCAACTTGCACGGCAATCCCGGCATCTCCGTGCCTGCTGGTTTTGTCGATGGACTTCCTGTTGGATTGCAAATCATCGGACCACATTTCAGTGAGCAGATTCTTCTCGAACTTGCATTACGCCTTGAACGGGAACGGCCATGGCCATTAGTTGCAACGGGGGCACCAACATGAGCATTGATCACAGCCAAGGACCACTCACAGGCATTCGTGTCGTTGACATGTCCGTCATGATTTCAGGACCGCTTGCAGGCATGACGCTTGCAGACCAAGGAGCAGAAGTCATCAAAGTAGAGTCACCTGGACTTGGCGACATGATGCGCTACCTCGGTTCTCAGAAAAACGGCATCACAGGTATTTATGCACTACATAACCGTGGCAAGAAATCACTTGTCGTAGACCTAAAAAAGCCGGAAGGGACTGAAGTTCTTCGTTCCCTTGTCGCAACTGCCGATGTTCTCATTCAGAACTTTCGACCTGGCGCAGTTGAACGTTTAGGTTTCGGTTACGAAGATGTGCGTGCCATTAACCCAGACATCGTGTATGTCTCAATTGCCGGTTTTGGCGCAGATGGCCCCAGCAGCAATCGTCGCGTGTATGACAACGTGATTCAAGCAGCTTCTGGTCTTGCTTCTGTACAAACAGATGCGGCAACTGGCAAGCCAGCAATTTTCAAGCATCTCATTTGTGACAAAGTCACGGCATACACCGTCGCCCAAGCAATCACCGCTGCGCTGTTCGCGCGCGAACGAGGCGCAGGTGGGCAACACATCACTATCTCCATGCTTGATGCCGCAATTGCATTCACCTGGCCCGACTGCGCAATGGACGTTGCCCTTCTCGACGAGGACGCACTGCGCACCCCAACGATTTCATCGGCTTATTCAGCCATGGAGTTCAAAGATGGATATGCAACATCTTCCGTTGTTACCCAATCTGAATTTGAAGGCTATTGCGCAGCGCTCGGCGTACCTGAAGTGTCATCGGACGAACGTTTCAAAGATCGCGAAGCACGAGCAATAAATGCTGCTGCACTCAAAGAAATCCTGCAGCACCAATTGTCCACTATTTCTGTACATGATTTTCTAGAAGGTGCGCTGATACATGATGTACCTGCTTCAGGGCTCAACACTTTGGCCACGGTTGTCGATGACCCGCAAGTCATTCATAACGAGACGTTCTTTATTCGTGAGCATCCGCAAGCAGGCACCATGCGAGAAGTTCGCAATGCACCACGCTTTAAGGGAACACCAACGAAAATGCAGCCACCAGCTCCTGCGATGGGTGCTCATTCAAACGAAATCGTCTCGTCTCTTGGCCTAGATGCAGCCACCCTGCGAGCAGCGGGAATTATTTTCTGATTACTTCGTGAGGCTTCTGCCCACGATCTCTTTCATAATTTCTGTGGTTCCGCCGTAGATGGTTTGGATACGACTATCTGCCCATGCACGAGCGATTGGGTATTCCAGCATGTAGCCGTAGCCGCCGTGAAGTTGCAGACACTTATCGACAACTCTGTTTTGCAATTCAGTGACCCAGAACTTTGCAGCAGCTGCTTGTTCTGCGGACAGACGTCCTTCGCAATGCAACTCAATGCATCGGTCTACATAGACCTGGGCAATTTGAACTTCTGTTGCAATCTCAGCAAGAACAAACTTTGAATTTTGGAATGTCGCGATGGGCTGACCAAACGCTGTGCGGTCTTTTGTGTACTCAAGTGTTGCCTGAAGCGCTGACGATGCGACTTTGACGCCACCCACTGCCATAGTGAGACGTTCTTGCGCCAAGTTTTGCATTAAGTAGACGAATCCTTGGCCTTCAACGCCCAACACGTTCTCGTGTGGAACTTCTACATCGGTAAAGAACAACTCAGCAGTGTCTTGTGCATGCATTCCGAGTTTGCTGAGGTTGCGTCCACGTTCAAAGCCCTTCATCCCGCGCTCAAGAATCAACAAAGACAAACCACGGTGGCCCGGTTGATCATTGGTGCGCACTGTTGTGATAATCAGGTCACTATTGATGCCATTCGTAATAAAAGTCTTTGCGCCATTAACTACCCATGCATCACCATGACGCACTGCTGACGTACGAACATTTGCCACGTCACTACCTGTGTTCGGTTCGGTAATTGCCAATGCACCAATTAGTTCACCTGTCACCATCTTTGGAAGCCAACGCTGCTTTTGGTCTTCGGTTGCGAGTCCTAAGTAATACGGCAACACAATGTCGTTGTGCAACGTCATGCCATTTGCACTTCCGATGACTCCGGTCTCAGACACTTCTTCTTGCATGATGGCGCCGAATTTGAAATCGTTAACACCACCGCCGCCGAATTGTTCTGGCACGTGGTAGCCAAGAAAGCCAAACTTTCCTGCGGCTAGCCAAATGTCGCGCGGAACGATTCCGTCTGCTTCCCACTTCTCATGATGAGGGACAATTTCCTTATCTAACCACTGACGAAAAGCCGTACGAAACTGTTCATGCTCGGCGTTGTAGATGGTGCGTTCGAAAGTTTCCATTTGCCAAAACTAGGCGAGGACAGCCCGCGCAACAAGATCGGTGCCAAATGCGGTGAGGATCGCCAAATACAGCAAGCCGGTCGCCGCCATGACTGCCGAATAACTGCGCTCTTTCAGAGCAGCCCGAGTGACCTCAATGAGCACCGCAGTTGTAACGGCACAAGCCACCCAGAACCATCCGAGGGTGCCGTTCCAACCGTCGTCGACTGCGCCGGTGAGAACGCTGATCATCCCCGTTGGCATCAGCATGACCACAATTTCAATCGGCAGGATCCAGCGAAGAGCGTTAACTAGTTCGTTCAAGATGGAACGTGGCATTCCTGGCTGCACTAAGTACCAATGGCCAAGCAGCATGGCGTCGCTGATTGCACCAAGAAATACAGTGCCCACGGCAACTCGCAAAAGGTTCGTGCTGATGTTGCCAGCACCATCTGTTGCATGCACAGCAGCCGCAACGAGACCGATTGCACCGATGGCTGGCCCAAGAAGATCAAGCGTCACATTTTTACGACGAACAGTTGCAATGGCAACTACTGCAACTGCAATTGCCGCGATGTCACGCACCGGAACAAAATCAGTGGCGATGCCGGCTGCAGCAGCACCTGCCGCAAGTACACAAAAAGTTCCACGCAATAACCATCCGTACCCAGCACTGATCTCGTGTTTCCGAGTGGTGAACCACAAAAATAACAGGCCTCCGGTTGACCATTGGAGAAGAACTGTTGCTACATCAAGTTTGATCACTGAGCTGTCACTGTTTCGGTATCGCGTCCGGACCTCAGCAAGGTACCAGGGCGCGACCCAAGAGCGACATTATTTCTTACAGCAGGAACACCATTGACAATGACATGTTCCACACCAATTGATTCACCGTAGACCCGTCCCGAGCCACCAGGGAGGTCAAAACGCATCTGTGCTGGCCCGGGTCCAATTGTTGAGGCATCAAACACGGTGATATCTGCTGCCCATCCAGTGGCGATACGACCCCTACCTTTGAGGCCGTACAGTCGTGCTGGCCGATCTGTCAGGTGATACACCGCTTCCTCCAATGGCATCAATTCGTGTTCTCGCACTGCCCGAGCAATCATTGTGGTGCTGAACGCATAACTGTCAATCATGTCAAGGTGCGCACCTGCATCGCTAGCGCCGACCACAGCTCGGTGGTCGCGCCATACCTGCACACGCTTATCCCACGTGTCGCGATCCTGACCACGATCTTGGTTCGCAATAACTGTCAACAAACGATCATCAACGACAATGTCGCACAATAGGTCCCACGGCTCAACATTCAATTCCTGCGCTACTTCTCCAACAATACGGCCTTCGTATTTCTTCCACTTTTCATTGAATATTTCAAGCAAAATGTAGCCACCCCAGTTTCCGATAGATCGGGTTGGACCAACAGTGCCCTGAGCCATTGCATTCATACGGGCACGGCCATCAGCAGTGCTCATCATTGTCAGTTTTTCTTCATCGGGAAGCGACATCAACTTGTCCCAACCTTCGAGAATGTCCAGAATGAATCCACTCTTGAAGTTCAAACGTAAGCGAAAGGTATCGGGCAAAGTAAGGGCCAGCACTTGTCCACCCCGTTCAGCTGCGATATCAAAACCAGCAAGTTGATGTTGTACCAATTCCCAGTTCTGTGAATACACCTGCAACAAATTCCAGTTGAGTGGCCGATTTGCTGCAGCGCTCATGTCTCCCATCAATTCAAAAACTTCACGAGAAAATTCCCCAACAGCGGGAATAAATTCGAGTGTTGTTCCGGCGTGATTGCGCACCTCTGAACACAGAGCTAATAGTTCTTCTCGTGAAGCATGACGAGAAGGCACTGGGGCGCCAGTGTGATCATTGTGGCTTGGTGACCATGTAGAAGAAAAACCCATTCCTCCGGCACTAAGGCCAGCCCGAAGCAAGACAACCATTTGTTCAATTTCCTGTGGTGTCGCTTCACGTTCGTTGGCTTCATCGTGCATCACCACTCGGCGCAGCGCGCTGTGACCGACGAGAAATCCAGCATTCGGCAACAACGTGCCGTCTAGTGCATCAAGGTACTCAGCAGTTGTTGTCCAATTCCACGGAACTCCTTGTTGCAACGACTCGAGCGGCATCCCCTCAACGCGTGCCAACATGCGCATCAAATAATCACCATCTTGCGGTGTCAATGGGGCAATAGTGAAACCGCAATTGCCACCGAACACTGTGGTGACCCCATGCATGGGTGAAGGACTCAATGTTGTATCCCAGAATGCCTGCGCGTCGTAATGTGTGTGAAGATCAATAAAGCCTGGCGACACAATGAGCCCCGTTGCATCTATTGATTCTGAAGCAGAAGATGACAGGGTGCCGAGTTCTACAATGCGTCCATTTTTCACGCCAACGTCTGCACGCTGTGGCGCGTTTCCTGTCCCGTCAACGACCATTCCGCCTGTGATTGCAAGATCTAAAGCCACTGCATCCTCTTTTCGTTACTGCCAACCCTAGGGCACTGTGCGCCCGGGTTTAACGGTCGAGCAAAATCAGGTGATGATTGGTGTGGTTGACAGGTTGAGGACCTGTAGCCGTTGCCACGACAATGTCTTCAAGTCTCATGCCCCACTTGCCAGGAATGTAGATACCTGGCTCAACGCTGTATGCGTGACCAACGGCAATAGGCGTTTCGTTTCCGGCAACCATGTACGGATCTTCGTGTGCTTCCATGCCTATGCCGTGACCCGTGCGATGCACAAACCACTCGCCAAACCCTGCCGCATCAATAACACCGCGTGATGCAGCGTCAACGCCAGCACAGGACGAACCAATCAGGCCCGCTGCGACACCAGCTGCTTGCGACTCAAACAACACGTCGTATGCCTCGGCAATGTCTGCAGGTGGTTCACCGATATGGACACACCGAGTGATGTCACTGCAGTAATCATTCATCGTTCCGCCAAAGTCGCACAACACAATTTCACCGTGCTTGATGACTCGATCGCCAGCATGGTGATGTGGGCTTGCAGCATTTTCACCAGCGGCAACAATTGCAAAGTTCACCACTTGATGGCCCTCGGCTAGGAGGCGCGCTGAAATGTCTGCCGATACTTGTGCTTCGGTACGACCAACAAGCTTGATATCTCCAGCATGTAATTGTGCAGCGACTCTGTCGGCCGCAGCACCAGCAGCCACCAAGGCTGCAATTTCTGCAGCATCTTTACGTGAGCGCAAGGCTTCCATAACAACTACCGAGCGAACGTATTTTGCATCGGGGCGGAACTTTAATAAATCA
>JAPKZY010000056.1 GCA_026393535.1 Actinomycetota bacterium
GTCACCGATCTGAAACGTGCCTAGTCAAGTCCAAACGGAGGTTCCTGACTCGCAATGATTTCACCATTCGAGTAGGAGTCGATGCGTTCGAGGGTGTCGTTGGCGGTGGTCGGCAGCTGCGACCGGGTCACGAAGTAGCCGTTCGATCCGACATGAGCACTGATAACTCCCGCGTTGAAGGTGATCTTTACTCTGTCGGCGCCGGGTGCATACCCGTAGAGGGTGTAGGTGCTCTCGTCGGGATAGACCTCGAGCAGGTACTCGGCCCAGGGTGCGATGGGATGTGCTTCTGCTCGAATCTGTGGGCCGCACCCGCCGCCGCCGCCGGTTTCTGCGTCGGTGAAGACCCAGTCGGCGTGACTGTCGGCGCTGTCGAAGGTCCAGTACTCGATCTGCCGGCTACCGTCGTCGGCTGCGGCGACGAGTGTGCCATTTTTGGCTTGAAGTCCGCACGGGTTGGCTCGCTCGACCACCTCTATGCGGTCGGATGAGAGTGACGAAACTGCATAGGCGGTGCCGGCGAACAGCAGGGCGCCTCCAACGGCTAGGCCGGCGAAGAGAGGGCGTCGGCTACGTGTCGGCTTTGGACGAAGTGGTTGATGTTGTTCGGGGTTGTTGGTGCTGATCATGACGTTCTCCATTAGGTCGGCTTCGCCTGCTCGCAGATCCAGTGATCGAACGTCGGTATCGCTGTACATCGATTTAGCGATCAGGCGGTCGAGTTCTTCGTTGTTCATCGCTGGGTTCCTTGTGTTCGGTGGAAGCTGAGAGGTTGTTGTCTCTCTGCACTCTTATGTCCGGTTGTGTCGATCCGTTTCACTGGCGATGAGACCTTTCGGAAGTGTCAGTCGCGAGAGCCACGCGTAGTTTCTTTCGTGCTCGGTGCAGGTGCGTGCGCACGGTGTTCTGCTTCATGTCGAGCACCACGGCGATCTCTGCCGGGCTCAGTTGTTCCGTTGCGGTCAGGGTCAGCACTTCTCGTTCGACCGTTGCCAAAGCCTCCATCGCTCGAGCGACTTGGGATGCCAAAGATGGGTCCGGCATGGGAACGTCTTCGAGAACCTCGTCCAGTTGGGCGCGAAGTTTTTCGGAGAGTCGCAGTTGTCGTCGCCGGGTTCGGTCGCCGTTGGAGATGACATTTCGGGCGACGCCGTAAAGCCACAGAATTGTCTCTGGTTCGTTTGGGACAATGTCGAATCTTCGCCAAGCGATCAGCATGGTTTCAGCAACGACGTCGGCGGCGTCAGCTGGAGTTGCGGTACGTCGAAGTGCGTAACCCAATAGAGCTCGCGCATGAGCCTCGTATGTCGACCTGAACTTCACCTCGTTGGGTTCTTTATTCACACGAAAATTCAACCTATCTGTTTGCATTGTTATATGTCCGAATCCCGCATAGCGTTTCAGACTTTTGCCTAGGTCGAAGGAATTAAGTTGGCCGTGTTCGGCGTGATGCCTCTGGGTGGCGTCGGGCAACCGGATGTTGCACTCGTTGCCGACACTTGGCATTCCAAAGATGGAACGCCGCAAGGTTGTTCAGAGGCCTCGCGAGTAAAAGGGTTGCTTAAACCAATAATGGCGTGCCTCCCTTTGGTCACAGCACTCAACTGCGTGTGTTCGTTGACCCGGATTTGTTGCAGTACGACGAGGTGTGGGCTGCTGCGGGAACATGGAACGACAACTTCGGTGCCGCGCCTACGGACATCGTGCGAGTCGCTGGTGGTGTTGTCACCGACCTCAAGCGCGCCTGAGATTCAGTTGTCGGGATTGAGACGTAATCCAAATGAAGTGACGTTGTCATCCAAGTATCCGATACTTTCGTAGAACTTGACCGCTGATTCGTTCCCGGATCGAACTTGGAGATTGATTTTTGGACAGCCTCGTTCGATCAAGAGTTTCTTGGCCTCATTCATGAGTGACTTGGCAACGCCATGCCGCCGATGATTTGGATGGCATGCCAAGTAGTTGATCCAGCCACGGTGGCCGTCGTATCCGACCATTATTGACCCGATGATTGTTTTGCCATCCATTGCCACCAGGAAGCCCCAAGGTGAATCATTCATCTTTCGCTTGATGTCAAGAGAAGGATCGTTGTTTGGGTGAGTCAAATCGGTCAGATTCCAGAGGTCGACGACCGCGTCAGTATCTGCTTCGACGAACACGCGTATTTCCATTACTGAACAATAGTTCTCATGGGCGAACTGGAGCCCGCGATTATGAAAGGTTGCCTAAACCAAACTTGGCGTGGCACTGACCTCAAGCGCACCTGAAGCTCAGCCCTTCACTAACATTTTCCAATGTCTTTGACGGATAAATCAAGAGGAACTCTCGTCTCAGTCGAGAAGTTAGGTTCCCATTCCGCATTGAAGCTTCGCATTGCACAGCGTGTCGCGCGTATCCCGAAACGGTTTCCAGTTCGTCGCGGAATAGTTCTGTACCGCGTTACGTATTGGACCGAACTGACAGGTCAACCACAGTTAGCAACAGGGCTTCTTGGTATTCCCAAGAATCATCGCGCGCGTACGTCTGTGATGTGGTTGAACGGAACAAACCCAACGCGATCAGAAGCTCCGTCATCAGGTGGACTGATTGGGTTGCTAGTTGGTGCACTTTTTGCTGGAAGCGGACATTTGCTTCTTGCTCCCGATTACATCGGGCTCGGCACATCGGATACGTATCACCCGTACATGCACACAGTCTCCACTGTCGATGCAGCGACTGATTTCATTCGTGCTGTGGCAACGCACTGTGAGCGTGAAGGTATCGAGTGGTGTCCGCAGTTGATGTTGGTCGGGTACTCACAAGGTGCGCATGCTGTGGCGGTTCTTCAGCGTGAACTTGAGGCTTCACCTATGCAAGAAGCAGAGATTCTTGCTGTTGCAAGTATTGCTACTCCGCTTGATTTGGCGAACGTAACGTTGCCGTGGGCACTGGAAGGTGGTGCAGCAACTCACAGCACCTATCTTGCTTACATTGCGAATTCATATTCGCGTGCATACAACCAACCTCTCGAGTCATTGTTCACAGATGATGCGGCCATGTTGGTGAAGGAACTCTTTGATGGGCTTCATGCAGGTGATGACATCATGCGGCAGTTGCCACCGACTCCGCTTCCAATGTTCCGTGAGAGTTGGGTACAGAGCTATCGCGCCGGAGAATCATCGTGGTTCCTTGATGCATTGGAAGAAAACGAAGCATTTAACTGGGCTCCGCGTGCTCCACTGCGTTTGTACTACGGAGAAGCTGACGTTGATGTGCCTCCCAATGACGCGTTAACTGGAGCACAGAAGATGCGTGAACTAGGTGGGAACGTCGAAGTAGTGCCAGTCGGTGATTTTGACCATGCCACGGTTGTGTATCACGCAGTGCCGTTAGTGCAGAAGTGGTTCGGCCGAGTCATTAGTTCCTCGTAAGCGTCGTCTATTCTTTGCTTTTGAAAGAAGGACATAGGTCATGAGTGCAACAACCGATTACGTCGAAGTAGAAATAGCCGTTGCGGCTGATGTGGCAAAGGTGTGGTCATTTGTTAGCGACATCAATGTTCCTGCGCAGTTCTCCCGGGAATTTCAGGGAGCTGAATGGCTCGACACGCCCGGTCTCGGCGGCACATTTCGTGGCGACAACGCCGTTGGTGATTACAAATGGTCAACCACGTCAATCGTTACCGACTTCACCAAAAACAAATCATTTGCATGGACTGTTGGTTCGGTGGAAGAGCCAGTTGCAGTGTGGGGTTTTGCCCTCTCTGGCAGCGACGGGGATGTGCTGTTGAAGATGCATGCAACGATGGGGCCAGCGATGAGTCCTCCACGTGCATCTGCTGCAAAGGACCCGGAAAACGCAGAGACGATTATCTCAAAGCGTCTTCACCAATGGTCGAAGAATATGACAGCCACAGTCGAAGGCATCAAGTCGCTCAGCGAGCAATAGACAACGAATAAGTGCTATTCCGCTTGAGTAGCAGGGCGGTTTTGGTGAGAGTTATTGTCTTCGTATGAGCATGACCTTTCCTGAACCCGATCATTTGGATGACTACCTGTTGGATCCGACTCATGAAGCAGAGTTGAGCCAAGTACAGGCTCGTCGTGATTCTGTGAAGGCCGAAGGCGTGATCGCTTCCAAATACTGGGGCGGCATCCAGTGGCGCATCGTTGTCACGTTCAGTGTCTGCGCAGTGTTGTGGGCCACCGTTCTTGTTCTTGGCTTGAACGGCGCTATTCCGCTGTGGATTGGACTCATTGTTAACACCGTATTGGCAGCAAGCTTCTACATGCCGATGCACGAAGCCGTTCACAAGAACATCTGGGGCAAAGTATCGAGTGGACGAGTGGTGGAAGAACTCATCGGCATGTTGTGCAGCGTTCCGCTCTTGATGCCATTCCGCAACCATCGCGCATCACACATGCGCCACCATGCATACACGAATGACCCTGATCGCGATCCTGATCACTTCTCGCAAGGTGAACTTCGTGAATTGCCTCTAAAAATTCTCTCGATTACGTCCATCAATGCGTTATTGCCACTCATTGCATTCATCCCACCCATGCGCAAGCTGTTGCATCCAGCGATTGCGCGTGCGAATAAGGCGAGCGCTAACAAGGCTGAAGGCCTGATGCAGTTGCGCTTCTGGCTCATTACCCATGGTGTGCTTTTGGTTGCTGTTCTCACCGGTTTCGGATGGCCTGCGTTCCTGTTGTGGTATCTCCCAGCGAGACTGCAGTTGGGCTGGCTCTTGCTTGTTTTTGCTTGGTATCCACATCATCGCGGCGACAAACAGGGTCGATACGTCGACACACGCGTTGCAGTGTTCCCAGGATCAACATTCTTGATTCGTGGACATGATCATCATGCTTTGCATCACTTGTTCCCTCGTGTAGCGCATTACCGCTTACCCGCGATGTGGCAAGAGATGGCTGCAGATCTTGTACCGAAGGGCGTTCGCGCCGAAGGACGTGCCCTCGAGGCAACTGGCCCTGTCGTTTGGTAATTAGGTTCGGTCGGGGCGCGGAGTTCCTGGCAACAATCGTCGAGGTCCCGAACCTTCTACTGACATTGCGTCATCGGGATTCACCAATTGACAGCGTTGGAATGAAAGACATCCACACCCGATGCAAGTAAATAAGTCATCACGAACCCGTTCCATGTATTCGATCTGAGCTGAGAGAATTGTGTGCCATTGTTTGCCCACCTTTCCCCAGTCTTCTTCTTTAGGTGTCCGCTTTAGCGGTAGTTCATCTAATGCTTCTTTGATATCTGTCAGGGGTATGCCCACTCTTTGAGATGCACGAATGAATGCGAGTCGACGAAGCACGTCACGAGAAAACTGACGGTGATTTCCGGCGCTCCTGGTACTGAAAATCAAACCTTCGCGTTCATAGAAATGGATGGCTGAAATGGGTATTCCGCTTCGCTCTGCAACCTGGCCAATGGGGAGCTGGTCGGATGACTTCAAGTTATTTGGCACAAAGACAGGGTAGCGCTTGACCTCAACTTAGGTTGAGGTGCTTTCATGGTGGAACCCCCCACAAGATTGGATTCACAATGGAAAAGTTCATGGTCGTTTGCACGTTCAAACAAGGAACAGAAATGAGTGATGTTTATGCCGTCGTTGCCGAAGAGCAAGCAAAAGCAGCTGAACTTCAAGCTGCAGGAAAAATCGGAGCAATTCATCTAGCAACGATTTCGCGCGGAACAGTTTTTATCGAGACGTTCGCGGCGACGCTTGAAGAGGCAACTGCCACAGTGCTGTCATTGCCGATGGCAATCTGGTGGGACATTGATGTGTTTCCACTGTCGGCTCCAGGGAAACCAGGAGCAAATTAATGAGCGCATTTACAGTTGCCGAATTGGATTATCTCGCATCTCAACCTCTGATGCGTTTTGCTTCTGCTTCGACATCGGGTCGGCCTGATGTGGCACCCGTAGTTTTCGAAATTGATAGTGATGATGTTCTCACTGCCGGATTTGATATCACTCACACAGTTCGCTACAAGAACATTCAATCAAATCCACGAGTTTCGGTTGTCGTTGATGATCTCGCATCGGTCAATCCATGGTCGCCTCGTGGCATCAAGATCATCGGCACTGCAGTCATTGAAGAGTTCGATGGTTCGCCACGGTTTCGCAGTTCCCCTGAAGTGATTATCAGTTGGGCTCTCAACGACACGACCCCTGGTATTCCTAAAATGGAACGCCGCAAGGTCGGCTAGAGGCTACGTGCTCGTAAGAGTTGTCTAAACCAAAGACGGGTACTCCCGTTTGGTCACAGCACTGACAGCGCAGTCATGATGGTCACAACCTTTTGGCTGGGTGACTAGACAAAACCTCTCCATCAAGGTAACTTGATGGATGTGGATCCGGTCATCCTTGAAAGTGCTCGCAAGCATGGCATTACAAGCGAAGACATGATTCACGCATATCACCACCCAATTCGGGTGCTTCAGTTAGACGACCTGACAATGTTGATTGGACCTGACCGGTCAACGCGACTCTTGGAAATCGGCTTAAGCACTGGAGAAGGTGTTGAGTTCATCGTTCATGCCATGTTGGCTCGACCAAAATATTTAAGGTGATTCGTATGCCCCGTTCAATTCAAGACATTCTCGATCATGCAAATGAACTTGCACAGCGATTTGAAGATTTCGATACTGATGAAGCCAAAGAAATTTCTGTAGAAGAGTATCTTCTCGAGCGAGCAGTGGTCGCTAGAGCGCGATGCGAACAACAAATTCTTGACGCGGTCGCAAAGGCACGTGTAGCTGAACTTTCTTGGCAGAAAATTGGGGAACTATTAGGGACATCCGCGCAAGCAGCGCACCAGCGTTACGGTGTCTTCCTAGAATCTGCATAGATTTCCAGTGCAAAATA
>JAPKZY010000002.1 GCA_026393535.1 Actinomycetota bacterium
CGGGCATGAAGGTCGCTGATGCGGAATAATTCGGTCACGGAGCCAGTCTAGGCAGGTCTCTGTAATTAACACTACGGACGTAGTAGTAACTAGTCCTACCGCGCCATGGCTTTCCAAATAGCCCGATACGAGGGGTATTCCACGACGTCATCGGCGTACTGGGCAGACCGCAAGAGTTGGTGGTACCGGGGTAAGTGACGAAACGGGATACCGGCGTCGACATGGTGGGCCAAGTGGAAGCCGATTTTGTACGGCACCAAATAGAAACGAGCTAGCGGATGCTGCACGACCGAATGAGTGGTGATGCGGCGATCAGAGTCTGCACGAAGTCCGCCATGTTCGGCGATGGAACGTAAACGGTTGATGGCGCGCCACAACGTGAAATACGGCAACACCCACATGAGGGGGTACAGCCACGGATGGCCCGCAAGAACGAACAACGACGCAATCAGTATTTGCACTGCAGTCATTTTCCATAGCGTGTTGCGAACTCGCGCATCGCTTGATGTGAAACCACGCATCTGGTTGCGAAAGAGTCGTGCACCCGTTTGTCCTGAAATGTCGCGCACAAGTTTGCGTCGAAGGCTGTCTCTAGCAATGGGGTAGTTCGCGTACAACGCGAAGTCTGGTTCTTCTGGGCCGAACTCTTCGCGGTGATGTGCCATATGTACACGCCGATATGCAGGGGTGCTGGTGATCACTGGGAAACCAAGCAACCAATTACCAACCCAGTCATTTGCGCCACGATGACGAAAGAGAAGTCGGTGTGCTGCCTCATGCATGAGTGATGCAAACTGTGCGTGCATGCGACCCATCAGCAAAAATGCAATGACCCAAACGGGTAGTGAATCGAGCCGAACTGCAACGGCAAGAATCAAAATGTTCTGACCAAACATCCAGACAACGGACCACGCATTAAGAAACGAGGGAATGGTTCGTAGTTCTGTGCGCACCTGCGGGTATGCGCGACCATCGGTTGCAATCGAAGAGTTGTCGATGACGTGCGGTAAAACCGACGGATCAAGCGCCATGCCACCAAGGTGTGGACTATTGCTACCAGCCACGCGCAACCCACTCAGCTAAATGAGGACGTTCCATTGAGATGGTGGTGTCAACGCCATGACCTGGCAACACAACAGTGTTTCCTGGGAACGTGAATAAGCGTGTATCTAATGACTCAATGATGGTGTCAAAACTACTGCCAGGAAAATGTGTTGCACCAGGGCCACCAGGAAACAATGTGTCGCCAGTGAATAGCAATGGTGCATCGTGCACTTTGAATGACACAGAACCTGCAGTGTGGCCTGGGTTATGAATAACGTCGAAACGCAGCTTGCCTACTTCAACTACTTGCGTGTCGTCGAGGAATACGTCGTAGCCAACGTCTTTCAACATGCCGGCGTCATCGTGTGACACTGCTACTGAATAACCGGCTTCGCGCATTGCAGGAATTGCTTGAATGTGGTCATGGTGGCCATGTGTTTCGAGCACAGACTTAACGCCAAGTGCTTGGCATAGTTCGAGAAGTCGCTCGTGTTCATTGGCAGCATCGATTAACACTGCTTCGCCTGTGTGTTTGCAACGAACAACGAACACGTTGTTTGCATATGGGCCGACTACAACGCGGTGCACTTCCAACCGATGGTCGAAATAGTGGAGAGTTCCGAGAGGGCTTGCCATGTCTTTAGCCTGACACAACCTCGCACCCTAACGACAGGGCAACGGGGATTTGTGCTGCATCAAAGGTGATGAAGCGAATGGGGGCGGGAAGGCGAGACGCGGCGGCAAGGTGCAAGGCAGCCGAAATACCAACAGGCTGTGACTGGCACAGGGTGGTTACTTCGTCGAGTAAC
>JAPKZY010000019.1 GCA_026393535.1 Actinomycetota bacterium
TATTATTGCTGCTGAACATGACCAGTTCACAACTCCAGACGAAATGGCAACAGCAGTGTCAACGTGGAGCAACAGTGAAATAATTTTGGCTACAGGTGTTGATCATTCATTTGCCGTGAACGCCGCATCGCTCTGCAACACTGCCCTGTCTCGCCTGCTGGCGATAATTTCCTAATTAGGAATTACGAACGCGAATACCGCGTGAGACCATGTCCCGCTTGGCGTCACCAATGGTGTGTTCGCCGAAGTGAAATATTGACGCAGCGAGCACGCCTGTCGCTCCGCCCTCGATGACACCTTCCGACAAGTGTCCAAGAGTGCCCACACCGCCGCTTGCGATGACCGGCACGCCGACTGCTTCAGATACTGCGCGCGTGAGACCAAGATCAAAACCGTCTCGCGTGCCATCACGATCCATTGACGTGAGAAGAATTTCACCGGCGCCTAGCGATACCGCTGCCACAGCCCACTCCACAGCATTTAATTCTGTTGCCGTACGTCCACCGTGCAGAAACACCATCCACTGATGAGTTGCCGCATCCCATTTGGCGTCAATAGCGCACACCACACACTGAGACCCGAATTCATCTGCAATGTCTGCAATTACCTGTGGACGCTGCACTGCAGATGTGTTGACGCTGATTTTGTCTGCACCAGCACGTAACAAAGCTCGCGCATCAGATAGTTCACGGATACCACCGCCCACAGTGAATGGAATAAACACTTCTTCGGCAGTGCGAGAAACAACATCAATCATGGTGTCACGCCCATCAGATGATGCCGTGATATCTAAGAACACCAATTCATCAGCACCTTGTGCGTCATAGCGCGCAGCTAATTCAACTGGATCGCCTGCATCACGTAAGTCAACAAAATTGATTCCCTTAACAACTCGGCCATTAGTTACGTCGAGGCAAGGAATAACGCGGGCAACAAGATCTGGATTCATGACAACACCGCCAAAGCCTCAGACACGGTGAACTTCGATTCATACAAAGCTTTGCCAACAATGACACCGTTCAACCCAATGACTGCCGCCAACTCTGCGATATGAGACAGAGTGCCCACGCCACCGCTTGCAACAACGGGTATTGACGTGCGAGAAACTGCCCGCGCGAGCCCTTCGATATCTGGGCCGGTCAACATGCCATCGCGAGAGATATCTGTAATTACAAACGCCGATGCCGTAGGAAATTGAGTCAACAAGTCATCTACTTGAACACCAGAAGATTCTGTCCAGCCATGGGTAGCTGCGACACCGTTGCGATGATCAAGACCGACAGCAACCGAAACAACATCGGACACACGACGAACGAGCGCAGGGTCGGCAACGGCAGCAGAACCCATGACAACGCGCGTGACTCCAGCTGCCGCAAGAGCTTCAGCGTCGGCTTCTGTACGCACGCCTCCGCCCACTTGCAAGGAAGCGCGACCAGCGATGGCACGAGCCACAGAAGCAATGACAGAACGATTGACAGGTTCACCACTGCGGGCCGCATCTAGATCAACCATGTGCACCCACGTTGCCCCTTGGTCAACGAACGACAACGCCATTGCAACAGGGTCAACCCCATACACAGTGCTGTCGTCGTACTCGCCTTGGCGCAAGCGCACTACTTTGCCACCAAAGACATCAATTGCTGGATACAAAATCATGATGTCGCCACTGACTTCACAAAATTTTCAAGCAACTGCAAACCGGCCGTTGCAGATTTCTCTGGGTGAAACTGCGTTGCAAAGACATTGTTGCGACGAAAGGCAACATTTAATGTCTCGCCATAACGAACCGTGGCTGCAACATCGTTGATGTCTGCGGGAACACCGTGCAGTGAATGCACGAAATACATCCACGGCCGCTCTTCGAGACCGGCAAACAAAACATCACTCTTTGTGATGTTGAGTTGATTCCACTGCATTTGTGGTCGGGGTACATCAGAAGACAACCACTGCACCGAGCCTGGAATAATGCCAAGTCCGGTTGCTGTCTCATCTTCTTCGCTTGAATCGAACAGCATCTGCATGCCAACACAAATACCCATAAACGGCACTCCGCGAGCCACGGAATCGTGGACAACAGATTCGAGACCTGCAGTGCGCAGAGCATTCATGCATGCACCAAAGGCTCCGACGCCCGGCAAGACAACAGCATCCGCTGATTCAGCGATACGGGCGTCAGCAGTAAGTACAGCATCGGCACCGACACGTTCTAACGCTTTTTGCGCTGAGCGCAAATTTCCGATTCCGTAATCAAGCACCGCAACGCGCGGGCGTGATGTCACGAAAGAACACCCTTCGTAGAGGGCACTCCCGCCGATTCAATGCGGACTGCGTCGCGCAGACAGCGTGCGAGTCCTTTGAACGTTGCTTCGATGATGTGATGAACATTGCGGCCTGCTCGCAAATTGACATGCAAGGTGATTGCGGCAGCATTAGCAAGAGATGAAACGGCGTGTTCGGCAAGTGACGGATCAAAAGCAGGATTTCCCAGCGGCAGACACTCGGGCAGTTCAACATTCCACGCAACGAAAGCGCGTCCACTGAGATCTAGCGAAACTTCTATGAGTGCTTCATCAAGCGGGTACAAGCCGCTAGCAAAACGTCGTACTCCGGCTTTATCGCCAAGCGCTTCACGTATTGCTTCGCCAACGCAGATTGCAACATCTTCCACTGTGTGATGTGTATCGATGTGCAGGTCACCCTTGGCCGCAATGGTGAGATCAAACCCTCCGTGACGTGCCAACTGCTCAAGCATGTGGTCGTAGAACGGGATACCGGTCGAGATAGACGCAGTCCCCGATCCGTCAAGATTGATGGACACATCAATCGATGTCTCTTTTGTGTTGCGTGTGACCTGGGCTGTACGTGCCATGTCTCTATTCTCGCCGCTTAACGCCCATCTCGGACTGTCAATTACGTGATTTTTGGTTAATTGATTGACAGAGCGGCCGAGAGGGCGCCCAAGAAGGCCGAGTTCTCGTCTGCTGTACCGACGGTGACCCGCAAACAGCCAGTCAATCGTGGCCATGTGCTGCAGTCACGCACTAACACCCCCGCATCCACCATCCTCTGCCACACGGCAGACGCCGCAGACGACCGAGGCCGGAACAGAATGAAATTAGACCCGCTTGGCCAGACATCACAGTCCATATCGCTGACTGCAGTAAAGATCCGAGTGCGCTCTGATTTGATGGCATCGACGCGCTGTTCCATTTCAGACACAAAACCAAGCGCGGCGATCGTTGCCGCTTGCTTGAACGAATCTAGATGATATGGAAGGACAGCAATTTCTAAGTCGGCGATCATTTGTTTCGGCGCCACTACATAACCCACGCGCAGTGCAGCCATTGACAGAGTCTTTGAGAATGTTCGAGTGACCGCGAGTGGCTTGTCTTCAGACACCATGTCCATGGCAGACCATTCGGAAAACTCTGCATACGCTTCGTCGACAACAACAATGCCTGTTGTGTGCGCAAGCAGCGCATCAAGGTTTGCCCGAGGCTCAATAAGTCCTGTCGGATTATTTGGATTGCACAGAAACGACACAGACGGCTTATCGCGTGTGAGCACGCGCTCTATTTCTAACGGATCAAGCGTCAGGTCGGCTTTGCGCTCCCCTTGCACAACATCAGCGCCTGTGACGCCCGCAATTTGGGAATACATCTGATACGTGGGCTCAAAGGTTGCCACGCAACGTCCCGCGCCGCCGTATGCCAACAGAATTGTTTGAATCACTTCGTTAGAGCCATTTGCCACAAAAATATTTGCCGGAGAAACATTGTGTCGGCGCGCAATTGTTTCGCGTAGTTCAATTGCGCCTCGATCGGGATACCGATTCCATGGAACGGTTTTCGCAATATTCGCGACTGCATCGAGCCAACCGTCTGGCGGTGGAAACGGTGACTCATTGGTATTGAGCCGAACAGGCACATCAACCTGCGCAGAGTGATACCCACTCATCGCCTGAATCTGCTCTCGCGGATTGAATGTGGTCACATCGGCAACTTAGTCAACGAAGCCACAAACTAGCGGGCAATTTTTTCAGCGCGAATCAGCAGCCGCTCGGCTGACAACAGGGCCCGCTCTGCTTCATACATTGCGCTGACAAGATCTTCATGGTTTGCACCAATGTTCTCGATAAGCCCCGCCACTCTCATTCGGTAGCGGTTTACGGCATCTGCTGCTGCGCCCAGTTCGGCACAAATGGTGGCTGTCATCGCACAGACGCTACTTGACTGTCGTCACTTCTCCTTTGACTTTGATGGCATCAGAGTGGCTGGACAGATATCTTCCAACTCACAGATGCCACATTTCGGCTTCTTTGCATCACACACACGACGCCCGTGCAAGATAAGACGCAGTCCGAAACGACCCCACTCTGGCGGGTCAATGAATCCGTTGAGGACCCTTTCCACCTTCACAGGATCTTCCTCTGTAGTGAGCCCAAGACGGCGCGACAATCGACCAACATGTGTATCGACAGCAAGACCTGGCAAATCAAAGACCACACTACGCAGAACGTTTGCAGTTTTACGACCAACACCGGGAAGTGTCACGAGATCTTCCATCTCATGAGGAATTACTGAAGCAAATCGATCAACAACGTTGCGGCCCATGCCGATGAGATTCTTTGCTTTGTTCTGATAGAAACCCGTCGAGCGAATGATTGTTTCAAGTTCCGTTGGGTTCGCCTCAGCCAACGCCAGTGGAGTCGGGTACTTGGCAAAGAGCGCCGGGGTCACCATGTTTACTCGAACATCGGTGCATTGCGCCGACAAGATGGTGGCGGCCAGCAGTTCATAGGCGTTCGAATGAGTCAATTCGCACTCGGCTTTCGGGTACAAGACCTCGAGGCGAGTAGCTATTTCTTTCGCGCGTCCAGCTGGCGTTCTCGGCTTTCCCATGGCCAAAAGGTACCCTGACACGCGTGCGTTCACTCGAAATCAAGAGACAGATGGACCCGTCAAGCATTGACGAGGTCTCAGCGCTGATTAATGACACATGGCGAGCCGACGGTGTACGCCCCCTGAGTGACCATCTCTGGCTTGATTTACGTGAAGGTGGACGTAAGGGATTTGCCGGAGTCATCGTTCGCGACACCGACCACAACCACATTGTGGGGTACTGCCAAATATCTCGAGGTAACGAGTCGTGGTCGCTTGACCTCATTGTTCACCCCCACCACCGATACGACTCACTGGAGATTGCACCGGACTTGATTACCGCAGCGCTCGACATCGTTGCAAGCGAAGGTGGCGGACACGTGCACTGGTGGGTGTTTGAGCCAAACAATATTCATAGACAACTAGCCAACAATGCAGGGCTTGCATCCGGCCGACACTTAGTACAGATGCGCAGGTCGCTTCCTCTCAGCGATGAACAACTCTCTCTCATTTCCGATTTCACCACGACGCCATTTCGCACTGGTGTAGATGAAGATGCTTGGCTTGCTGTTAACAATGCGGCCTTCAGTGCACATCCAGAACAAGGCGGATGGACGCGCGATGTCATTGCTGCTCGCCAAGCTGAGAACTGGTTCAACCCAGAAGGCTTTTTGATGTGCTGGGACAATTCCTCTCTCTCTGCTTTCTGTTGGACCAAAGTGCATCGCGATACCGAACCTCAGATGGGCGAAATTTATGTCATCGCCGTTGACCCCACCTATGCAGGCAAAGGCTTAGGACGACGCATGACAATTGCAGGCCTTGCTTATTTGGCCAAACAAAATGTGCCTAATGCAATGTTGTATGTCGACGCCGATAACGCAGCAGCAATGTCTGTATACACTTCGCTCGGATTCACCTCCCATCACCGCGAACTCGCCTTTATCGGCGATGTGGCAGCAAAGTAACTAATGACAACTCTCTACGACCCCACTCGCGAAGAAATCGCAACAATTCTTGAAGGCGAAGCGTCTTATCGACTCGACCAACTGTGGTCTGGCATGTACACACACTTCAAGAAGCCATCTGACATTCAAACCCTGCCGGCAGCACTACGGGCAAAACTTGATGCCGAACTGCCAGAAGGACTGATTGAGATTCGTCGCGAGACTTCAGAAAATGGCGACACCGTAAAGTTTTTGTGGCACCTTCTTGAAGGCAACCACCCCATCGAAACCGTTCTTATGTATTACGACGAACGCGCCACCGTGTGTGTCAGTACACAAGCTGGTTGCGCAATGGCGTGCGGTTTTTGCGCTACAGGCCAAGCAGGGTTCAACCGTCAACTGTCCCCTGGTGAAATCATCGAGCAAGTTGTCCGTTGCGCACGCGAAGCAGCAACTAAAAATCGCCGCATCGACAACATTGTGTTCATGGGAATGGGAGAACCGCTCGCCAACGAACCAAACGTGTGGGCAGCAGTCGAGCGAATCCATGGCGACATTGGCATCTCTGCTCGTCATCTCACTATCTCCACAGTCGGCATCGTCCCTGGCATCAAGGCATTGACTCAGCGTCCATTGCCAGTCAACCTTGCTGTGTCATTGCATGCCGCACGCGACCAACTGCGAACAGAACTAGTTCCGATCAATGAGCGCTATCCACTCAAGATGCTGATGGAAACTTGCCGTGAATACCTATTCACTAAAGGTCGCCGCATCACATTTGAATGGGCGCTGATTGACGCCGTCAACGACACAGACCGCGATGCACGCGAACTGGCTGAATTGTGCTTGCAGCTCACACCAGCAGCTCATGTCAACCTCATTCCGTTGAACCCCACACCAGGTTGGCCAACTGTTGGAAGTTCGCCAGGACGAGTTGCAGCATTTCAACGATTACTGCGAGATCTTGGCGTCAACGCCACTACGCGGCAAAACCGTGGTACAGAAATTGCCGCTGCGTGTGGACAACTTGCTGCTGGCCAGCCAGTGACCCTGAACGCATCTCGCGATCAACGCAAATAACGCGGGTTCGCCACTCTCAATTTGTCCTCCACTATGGGTAGCAAGCGCGTTAACACTGCAGACAAATCTGAATCAAACGTGCCTGAACGAATGGCAGTAGCTAATTCTTCGTCGTCGTTCATTCCAAACGATGCCAGTACCGATTCATGTCGAGCTTCTTGATCTGAACCCAGTTCAAGCTCACGACGAACAATGTCGACCATATTGATTGCGACTCGTGTGTGGAATTGCAATCGACCGTCAACTCCGGGCAACAAGTCACGCTCCATCCATTCATGAAGAGCCTCAAGGAGTTCGGCTGCTGTTGGCCGGTCATGCGGGGCGGTCATGGTGTTCCTTTTGTAAGAAGTTCAATCAGGTCATATTCATTTTCACAGACTCGACGTCCGATAGCTGCTAATTCATGACTGCGCACGATGCCTGACAGATGTGTTGCTGCTTGAGAGATACAAATGATTCCCCATTTCACCGTGCCAAGAGTTTCCCACCATCGCACAACATCAGGATCTGGTCGCACGCCTGTAACAGATGCATATGCATCAAAGAGTTCGTCATATGTACCGAGGCCTGCTGCAGGGAATGCTCCGCCAAAGCGCCACGCGCGCACACACAACCACCCGAGGTCTTCCATTGGGTCACCAATGTGGGCAAGTTCCCAGTCAAGAATTGCAGCCAGACCTTGCTCGTTCACCATGATGTTGCCGAGACGATAGTCACCATGCACCAGACATGCTGACGTCGACTCAGGCTGGTTGAGATGTAACCAGCGAAATGCCGCTTCGAAGACTGGATGAGGTTCTCCGAGGTCTCGCAGAACTGTCTGATATCTATTCATCTGGTCATCGGCCACTAGCCCAGGAATTGACGAGGCGTCGATCTGATGTAATTGCGCTGCCGCCACACCCAATTGTCCGGTGAGCGCAGTACGGGCTGTATTGAACCTGTCGTCTCGCAGGATTTTGCGAGCAATAGTTTCGCCTTCGACCGCACGCACAATCATGAACGGGGACTGCAGTTCTGTCCTTTCTGCGCCGTCCACAACCAATTCAGCGACTGGTACGCCTGCCCGGTGTGCTGCCGACAAAACGCGGGGCTCGACTTGGAATCCGCCAATGGTGCCAGGTCGCACACGTTGCAGGACAAATTCCTCATCGTCGGCAGTGAAACGCCATGTCTCACGCGATGCTCCGCCCGACAGTCGTTGAAGATTTGTGATGGAGGCCGCATTCATCACGCGAGTCAACCCCTGCTCAAGTTCCTCGTGTGCAGGGCCGACCATGTGTCTACTCTGTCATGCCCGATACCGTGTCTTCGTGCCGAACGACCCTGATATTTCGCCAGTTCTACAAACCAGCATTGTCAGCATTGTCAGAGAGGGCCGTTCCATCCTTGATTCGGTATCTCTCTCCATCTCGCCTACTGACAGGTGGGTCATCCTCGGGCCAAATGGTTGCGGCAAGACCACACTGCTTCGTGTTCTGTCGCTGTATCTACACCCGTCGTCTGGAGATATTTTTGTACAGGGTCGCGCATTAGGAACATTTGATATTCGTCCTGTACGTCCACGCATCGCATATATGTCAGCATCGCTTGCTTCTGAGATTCGCCCCGCATTAACAGCTACTCAAGTCGTGATGTCAGCAAAATTTGGCGCACTTGAAACGTGGTGGCACTCGTACTCCGATGAAGACACTCAGCGTGCCCTGGAATGTCTTGACCGACTTGGTGTCGCATGGTGCGCAGACCGCGAACTCGGAGCTTTGTCATCAGGCGAGCAACAACGTGTTCTTCTCGCTCGGGCATTAATGACTGACCCTATTGCCCTACTTCTCGACGAACCGACTGCTCGACTTGACCTCGGTGGGCGCGAGAATCTCATACGTCTATTGCAGAACTTTGCGAGCGACAACCCGCAACTACCTTCGGTCGTTGTCACTCATCATGTCGATGAGATTCCTCTCAGCAGCACACACTGTGCACTAATGAGGGATGGAAAGATCATTGCATCGGGTCAATTGCTCGACACTTTGACTTCAGAGTCGCTTTCTGAGTGTTTCGGAACATCTCTGATTCTCGAGCAAAGAACAAACGGTCGGTTAACCGCTTACGCCCCGTGAACGACGCGAGCTAATCCAGTTTTTCCCGCCTCAACTTGAGCAGCAAGAACTCTGTCAAGGATGCCCGCAGTCCACAAAGTACCGCCGTAGGAAAGATCAACTGTCACGACACATCCCGCATCGGTTGTCTGCAGTGCGATGGCCATGGTCCACGGCGAATGTCGCCTCCCATCAATCTCATCACGTTCGAATACGATGTGTTGCGAGGTGTTCACAGTGCGTTTCATGCGCAAACGTTTCGACCGAGCAAACACTCCCACCTTTGCACGCAATTCAACATTCCACACGCCGTCGCCCACCGCTTCGGCGCCATGAACCATCGGCATCCATTCGACATACCGAGCAAGATCTGCGACATAGGGATGTACGAATGCTGACTCTACTGCCAACACCACATCAGATGAATACTGCATGTGATTTACTCTTCGTCTTTGGGTTCTTGACCAAATGCTCGACCCAGTAATCGACCAAACGTGGGTTGGTCGTCATCAGGTTTAACCGACTTCGCAAGTCGTGGCGACCACGGAATTGCTTGCGTTTCGTCCGGGTCTGGATTTCCCTCAAAAAGTGACGGGCGTTCTCGTTCTGGTTTTTTGGCAGAGACACGCTTCGTTCGAGTGACGGGGGGCGGTTGCGGATCATCATCGACGCGGAATAATTTAGGAACAGCATCACGTCGATCATCAATGGTCCAACCCCTGGGAACACTGAGAGCATTGGCATGACGACGACAGAGGCGACCTGCTAATTCACGTTCGGGAACTGCGCGGTTATCGACCCACACCATGAGTTGTGCCTTGTCAATGCCGTATGACACTTCAGCAAGACCTGCACACCCAGGTCTTTCACATAACTTTCGCACTAATCCAACGATAGTTCCAATTGGTCAGCATCGGGACCATTTCCCTAAGGACCACTAGTACAGAGGTCTGTAGTTACCCAGGGACTCCTGGCAATTGCACGCCTGGCACTGGCCGTGCCGGCAAGACACACACAACACCCATACCTTGACGATCTTTGAACTGCCCCATCTCAAGTGGACATGATCGGTCAATTGCAATCAGCTGCTCCACAACGGCATCATGAGGTTGAGTGCAAGAGATTTCCACTGCAGATAGCGATGAGTCGATATTGACACACGACCCAGAAGCCAATAACTGGTCAATCGGACGAGGCACACCTGGTGATGTCAAGGCATGAGCTATCAACACCAACACTGCACCAATGACACTGGCAATTACCATTCCACGCCATGGAAACCGCGCGGGGGAATACGAAATGAAAGTCTCAGTATTACTACCACCACTGCTGACCGATGAAAGTTTCGAAACAACTACTGATGCGTCATATGCGCGACGCAATTCAGGACTGGACAATGTTTTCCATGCCAAATTTATTTCAGTCATTCGCTGTGAATCATTCGCTGACTTCTCATTCACATCGGGGTGAATAGCGCGCATCCGTTCTCGATACGCACGCCGAATAACGTCGATACTTGCTTCTGCAGATACACCGAGAACTTGGTAGTGCGTTTTCTCAGTACCCATGACGCACATCTACGAGACCAATGAGGGGCTCACCGTTTATGAACCGTTTGACATTCTCCGTAATGCGCGCAGACAACAATGGCACCGCCATCTCCGGCGTGTTTCCTACGTGGGGCGTGATGATGCAATTTGGAAGCGACCACAACGGGTGGTTCTCAGGTAACGGCTCAGGGTCTGTTACATCGAGAGCTGCTCCCCCAATCACATTATTTTCCAATGCCCATACCAAGTCATCTGTGACGATATGCCCACCACGCGCAACATTGATGAGCCACGCATGTGGTTCCATCACTTCAAGTTCAGGTTTTCCAATCAATCCAACAGTCTCTGATGTCAGCGACAGCGCCAAGAACACAACGTCAGCACCCACCAATGTATCAACCAAATTTTCTTGCCCCACAACAGTGTCCACGCCATCAAGATCTTCCACTGTTCTGCGCACCACAGTGATGCTGCAATGAAACGGCGTGAGTAACCGAACCAAAGACTCAGTAATTCCACCTCCACCAACAATGGTGACTGCAGCTCCCAACAAGTTCCGGCCAGCGGGACCAGTCCATTGCGATGCACGTGAATAGCCTGCAACGTGTCGCATACCTGCAAGAGCCAAAGCCAAAGCATGTTCGGCGACTGGCTCGGCATAGACGCCCTTGCCACATGTCCAGATGCGATCATCATCGAGTATGGGAACAAAGTTCTCGATTCCTGCAAACGGAACTTGCACCCACTCAAGATGACCATGCGCGTCGAGGATTTCACGCAAGCCAGATGCATTTCGAGCTGCACTCCACACAATTGCCGAAGCATCGGCCGGTTCGACAATGTGTCCACCACCAGCAATCACAGCATCGCGCACCCACTCAGGTGACGTGGGTGGCTGAACTGCTATTGCGCGACTACTCGGAGGTTCCATATGGGTGTAACGCTACGTCAACTACCCGCAAGAGTCGCAGCGATTTCGCTTGACGAACTACCGGACCTGCGCAAGACAACTGTTACGAACCACAGTGCACCCAAAGTCACACAGAACAGAATTACTGCCCCTACTCCCCAGAATGGCTTGATGGTGCTACGAGTTGCACCAAGCAGTGCCACTGGGAATGTCGTGGAACCGGCCTCACTGATCAGGGTTGAGATAACTGCGTTATCGAGACACAAAGTAAACGACAACAATCCACCAGCAATGAGAGCTGACGAAATCAGTGGCAGTGTGATTTGTCGGAACGCACGAGCAGGTGGAGCTCCCAAGTCAGCCGCAGCTTCTTCAAGTGCTTCGTCAAGCCCGGCTAGTCGGGCGCGAACAATCAGTGTGACAACAGCACTGGCATACAGCGACTGACCTACCCACAATTTGTTCATGCCTCCGTTAAAGGGACCCCAACCGTGTTTGAACGGGTAACCGATGACTGGGAAATCAGCGACCCGTGGGAACCATGTGGCCAGCGCAATGGCATCCATGATTTCAGGTGTCACGAGAATAAGGAACACTGTTGCCATAAAGACTTTGGTCCATACACCAGGGCGTCGCGCTAGTGCTACACCTGCAAACCCTCCGAGAACGACAGCCAAAATAGTCGCGCCAAACGCTGCAATGAATGAGTTGCGAATGGCATCACCAATGCTTGCGAAATCGAAAACGGTTTCATACCAATTAGTCGACATTCCATTGATGACAAACGCCAGCAAGAACGCAACTGGACCTGACCAATTTAAGAGGCGACGAGAGATCTTTGTCGTGCGCATCAACACGGTGCGAGCAACAACAGCAATAACAAAAAGTGCTGTAAAACGAGCCAACACTGCCCAAGCAACCGAACCATCAAACAGTTCATCCCACCACTTCACTCCGGCATTGCCTGACCAAATAGTGAAAGAACTTCCACCGTTAAACGAGTGGAACACCACGAGCAGAATAGGGATAAACAAAAACACCAAGACGAGCACTGTCCACGCACTCAACGCGATCGGCAAGACGTCGAAGTTGAACAACCTTGCCTTTCCTTCGCGTGTACGACTAACAGAACGTTCATGAAACAAATGTTTGATTCGAGTCGAAATTGAAGTTGGGTGTTTTAGGACCCACGTGATCAGCCACACAATGCCTGCACCCACAATCATGGAAAGCAACACTGCGCCAATCATCAGAATTGCCATTGCCGAACCAAGCGGCCAGTTTTGAGCGCCGCTGAATTGTGATGCGATCATCGAACCGATCATGTTTCCTTTTGCGCCACCAAGAACAGTGGCCGTGACGTAATCACCACACATCGGTATGAACGTCAACAGAACACCGGCAATGATTCCTGGACCAGCCAACGGCAACGTGACACCAAAGAATGTAGCTACTCGTCCGGCACCTAAGTCTTTGCTCGCTTCACGCATACGAATATCAATTCGATCAAGCGCCACGAACAACGGCAAGATCATGAAACCGAGATAGTTGTAAATGATGGCCACTTGCACAGCAAGAGGAGTCTCAAGGATTTGAATTCCTTGCGTACCGATCCAACCCATGTCGACCAGCCACTTCGAAAAGAAGCCGTTCGGCGCGAGCGGAATACGCCAAGCAACAGTGCGAATCAGGAAGCTAGTGAAGCTAGGGACCACCACTAAAGCAAGAATGATCGCTTTCCATTTTTCTGGCACTTTGAACGCAGCAAAATACGCAACTGGCAAACCAATAACCAAACACCCGATTGTCGCGATGGTTGATATTCGTAATGTTGACTTGAAAACCTTAAAAAAGGTCTCGTCAAAAACGTTTGAATAATTAGCTCCTGATAAATGGCCGTAGTCAACGGGAATTAACTTCGAGCCATCTTTTGCAGCAAAGCTGTAGACAACAATAAATGCAATCGGTACAGCAAAAAACAGCAGGTACCAGATAATCGACGGTAAGGCGAGTGCGAACTTAGGAGCTCGCAGCCGTTTGCGATGGGAGGTTGCGACCGGTGCGGTCACCCTTATCAGGCTCCGGCCTTGGCTTTTGCTTTATTCAAGATGTCGACCAAGCGGTCAATTGAAGTATTCAAGATTTGCGTATGCATGGTCTTTACTTCTTCTGGCTTGAAGAAAATCATGTCGCCATCCACAAGATCTGGAGCCAACTCAGAGATGAGTTGTTCCATGTTCTTCATTCCTGTGTTGTAGCCGTGGTACGACAAGTCCGTAACGGAGTTCTCAGGTATCAGAATCCAGTTGATCCATGAATGCGCAGCCTCGATGTTCGGAGATCCGGCAGCAATACAGAACGTATCCATGAACAATTCAGTGTCGGGAGCGCCAAGGACCCAGCGCCAATTTTCTGGCGTGCCGCCTGCATCTTTAATGCGAACATATGCCTGACGTGCGTCGCCATTCCATGCCATGGCCAAGGTATAGGCACCTTCAGCAAGCTTGGTACTTGGATAGCTGTCGAATGCCTTGATGTGTGGAGCAAGCTCGTCAACGAGGAACTTCTCAGCTGCGTCAAGCGATGCTTTGTCTTCAGTGTTCCAGTCAATGCCGTTGGCCCAAAAATATGGGCCTGCGTAGTTGGGTGCTGCATCAATAACTGAGCACTGACCACTTGCTTCACCCATGCATGCATCGAGGAAGTCTTGCCACGTATTGAGCTCTTTTTTGATCTTGGTGGTGTCGTAGAAGAAACCAGTCGTGCCCCAGTTCTTACATACTGAGTATTCGTTGTTCTTGTCCCATGATTGACTGAGGAAGGCAGGGTCAACATTGACCATGTTTGGAAGAAGAGCCTTGTCGAACTTCTCAATGAGACCCTTTTGGATCATTTGAACGATGTACGGACCAGTTGGAACAACAATGTCGAATCCGCTGCTCTTTCCGCCGCCTGCTGACAACTTGGTGATGAGATCTTCGTTGCTACCGAAATAGTCAACTTTCATCTTTACGCCGAGACTTGATTCAGCAAATGATCCAACAAGCGCTGGGTCGTCGTAGTCGCCCCATGTGTACATCGCCAATGTGCCTGAGCTCTTATTGATAACGCGGCTCCAGTCACCTGACGCTTCTTTAGCTCCGCCAGCTGCTGCTGTTGTGTCAGGTGAAGCAGAATCTGATCCGCCACATGCCATCAACACCACTGCCATACCGGCAGTTGCGGTACCCGCCTTGATAAATGCACGACGATTTAGTTTTTCGCGAAAGCTATCTGGGGCAAGAATTCGAAGTTCCTGTGTCATGTGATTTCTCCTTGGTGTTTAGTTGTTAGAGATTCGTTACTAGGGACAACCTAGTCCGTGGACTGGCGTTGCCTGGCGGTCTAGTCGTTGTGAGGTTCTGCCATAACTACCCCGGCTTGACGGGCCGAGAACAGATACACCTCTTCGGGCGCCCACGAGCACCACACCGAATCACCCAAGGCTGGGCGGTTCGCATTAGTACGAGGCGACATGACAATGAGGTCGCGGTCTCCTGCCGTCACCACGTACTGCAACACATCACCGAAATGAGAGATGCCCGAGACCGTTGCCTGCACCACATTGTGCGCTTGTTGCGGACGTTCTGATGTCAGCACCATGCACTCTGGGCGAACTGCTGACAACGTGTCTTCACCATTGGGAACGTCTTCTTCTGGGCGTGACGCAATAAACACAGTGCCGTCATCTGCAATGGCACCATCTTCAGTAGCGACGCCGGTCCAGAAATTATTACGACCAATGAACCCCGCCACGAATGCTGACGATGGATGCTCATAGACAGTTTCGGGGTCACCGAGTTGTTCAATGTGGCCGTCGAGCATGATTGCGATGCGATCCGACATGGACATTGCTTCTTCTTGGTCGTGAGTCACAAAAACAAATGTGATTCCGAGACGACTCTGCAGAAGCTTTAACTCGATCTGCATCTCTTCACGCAATTTGCGGTCAAGAGCGCCGAGTGGTTCGTCGAGAAGTAAAACGCTGGGGCGATTCACCAGTGCGCGAGCAACAGCGACTCGCTGCTGCTGGCCACCAGACATTTGACGAGGCTGACGCTCAGCAAGTTTTGACATCTGCACCATGTCAAGAGCCTCAGCAACACGAGTTGCGACTTCACTCTTCGGTGTGCCTGATTGCTTCAGCCCATATGCCACGTTTTCAGCAACAGTCATGTGTGGAAACAACGCGTAATGCTGGAACACAGTGTTGACTTCTCGCTTGTAAGGCGGAACATGTTGCACTTCTAAACCGTTGATGCGGATATGACCAGAGTCCGGTTGTTCAAAACCAGCCAGCATGCGCAACGTTGTGGTCTTGCCACAACCGCTAGGACCTAACAGCGACAAAAATTCGCCTGGATGAACGGAGAGATTCATAGAATCGACTGCCACCATGTCGCCGTATTTCTTCGTCACATTGACGAGTTCTACTGATCCGCGCTCATCTGCCACTGGACCTCCCCTTTACTGTCGTTTCAAATCATAGACATCTTCTAACGATGTTGAAGGAATCACGAGACCGCAACCTAGTGTTCATACATGGACCCCTCTGACTCTGAAGAGATTCAACACCTCGCTCAGCGTCACCTCTGGGGTCACTTCACTCGCCTCGCTGGCGTTCAGCGAGATGGGCTGCCAATTATTGATCACGGTAAGGGCGCCTATGTGTTCGACGCTCAAGGACGCAAGTACCTCGACGGACTCAGCGGCCTCTTCACTGTCAACGTCGGTCACGGACGCACGGAACTTGCTGAAGCAGCTCGTGCACAGACCGAGAAACTCGCATATTTCCCAATCTGGAACTACGCAACGGAACCAGCTGCGCGGCTTGCAGGCAAACTGGCAGACCTTGCGCCCGGCAATCTCAACCGTGTCTTTTTTACAACCAGTGGTGGTGAAGCAGTTGAAGCGGCATGGAAATTGGCCATTCAATACTTTGCACTTATCGGACAACCGAAGCGCCGCAAAGTGATTAGTCGTGACTACTCGTACCACGGCACATCGATGGGTGCTCTATCCATCACAGGAATTCAAGCATTACGAGAACCATTCGAACCGCTTTTACCGAATGCTCTCAAGATTCGCAATACGAACCACTACCGGTGCGACACATGTTCTCACATCGATGCATGCGCGCTTGACTGTGCCGATGATTTAGAACGTCGAATACTTGAAGAAGGCCCAGACACCATCGCAATAGTGATTATGGAACCAGTGCAAAACACTGGCGGAGCATTGGTGCCACCAGACGGATATTGGAAACGTGTACGCGAGACGTGCAGCAAATATGGAATTTTGCTTGTGTCAGACGAAGTGATTTGCGCATTTGGCCGACTTGGCCACATGTTTGGCTCTGACAGATTCGGATACCAGCCGGACATGATTACTTTCGCAAAGGGAGTTACAAGCGGTTACTCCCCTCTCGGCGGAGTTCTGGTCAGCGATGCCATTGCTGCACCATTCCTTGAGGACGGAAACAATGTCTTCTTGCATGGGCACACTTTCGGTGGACACCCTGTCAGTTGCGCCGTTGCGCTTGCAAACATCAACATCCTTGAACGTGAAGATCTATGCGGAAACGTATTGCGACACGAAGCATTATTTGACGACGTAATGGCATCACTTGGTGAATTGCCAATTGTGGGCGACGTGAGAGGATGCGGTTATTTCCGTGTCGCTGAATTAGTTCGCGATGCAGAAACCGGTGAGACATTCTCTGACGAAGAAAGTGAATGGCTCTTACGCACAGTGGTATCTCCCATGATTTATGACGCTGGGCTTATTTGTCGTGCAGACGACCGCGCAGACCCTGTCATCGTGCTGTCACCAACACTTGTATGTGGCGAACCAGAACTTGAATTTATTCGGTCAACACTGACAACAGTTTTTACTGAGGCCTGGCGTCAATACCAGAACCGGTAGAGCGGTTTAGCTCTCGAGGTTTGCCATTACATGCTTGATGCGCGTGTAGTCATCAAGTGCATAGGCCGACAAATCTTTCCCGTATCCGGACTTTTTGTAACCACCGTGAGGCATCTCAGCAACAACGGGGATATGCGTGTTGATCCAGACGCAACCAAAGTCAAGATGTTTTGCCATGCGCATTGCACGACCGAAGTCACGAGTCCACACTGACGACGCAAGCCCATACTCAACTCCGTTAGCCCAACGCAACGCTTCATCTTCATCTGAGAATCGCTGCACAGTAATAACCGGTCCAAAGATTTCGTTTTGGATCATCTCGTCATCTTGCTTCAGGTCTGCAATGACAGTTGGCGTAAAAAAGTACCCGTCGTTACCTTGACGTTCTCCACCCGTGACAACGCGGGCATGCTTTGGTGTGCGATCGACAAATCCCGCGACACGAGCAAGTTGACTCTGATTATTCAAGGGGCCAAAGGCCGCTTCAAGGTCTTTCGGACCACCTGTGCGCGTGGCAGCAGCTTGCTCAGCAAGTGCGGCTACGAACTCTGCATAAATCTTCGGGCCACACACCACTCGTGTAGCTGCAGTGCAGTCTTGTCCAGCGTTGAAATAGCCCGCTGCAGCAATACCGGCAGCCGCCGCTTCAATGTCTGCATCATCAAACACAATGACGGGCGCCTTACCACCTAGTTCAAGATGCACTCGCTTCAAACTTTTTGCAGCAGCTTCGGCTACTTCAATACCAGCGCGAACAGATCCGGTGACAGACACCATGGAAGGAATGTCATGAGTCACCATTGCTCGACCGGTATCACGATCGCCACAAATGACGTTCAATACGCCTGCTGGCAAAAACTCTGCTGCGATTTCGGCAAGCAGGGTTGTTGACGCTGGAGTCGTATCAGACGGCTTCAACACCACCGCGTTACCTGCAGCAATTGCTGGCGCGAATTTCCAGACGGCCATCATCATCGGATAATTCCATGGTGCAACTTGTGCACACACACCTATTGGTTCGCGACGAATCATTGATGTCATGTTTGCCATGTACTCAGCAGTTGCTTTACCTTCCAGCATTCGTGCTGCTCCGGCAAAGAAACGAATCTGGTCGACCATGGGAGGAATTTCCTCACTCATGGTGAGCGCAATCGGCTTGCCCGTGTTCAGCACTTCAGCAGCAACTATTTCTTCAGCGCGTGCTTCGATGGCATCTGCAATGCGATACAACGCCAACGAACGTTCCGACGGAGTTGTTTGACCCCATGACTTGAACGCATGCGCAGCGGCCTTCATGGCACGGTCAACATCTGCGGCACCGCTTAGGGCTGCCTCACCGTATTGCTGTCCAGTAGACGGGTCGATAATGGCGGTTGTCTGACCATCACTCGCATCAACGTATTCACCATTAATAAAGTTCTTGAAACTCTTCATGTTCTAAGGATTCCACATATCCCACCATGCCGTCCACACTCCACCCATTTAGTGAGATATACCTATTGGTATGACAGAAATCCTTTCTATTGGAGTTCCTCGAGAAGTAAAGATCGCTGAAGGTCGAGTGGCGATGACTCCGGACGGTGTCAGAGAATGCGAGCGTTACGGCATAGCCGTGTGCGTGGAAACTGGCGCTGGCGAAGGTGCCTCTATTTCAGATTCAGACTTTGTTGCGGCTGGAGCGACAATTGTTCCCACTGCTGCTGACGCATGGGCGCAACCGATGGTGGTGAAGGTTAAGGAACCAAAGAAAGAAGAGTTCGGTTTCCTTCGCCGCGACCTCACGTTGTTTACGTACTTGCACCTGGCGGCATACCCGGACGTTGCTAGAGCTCTCATTACCGCAGGCACCACATCGTTTGCATACGAGACAGTACAAATGCCAGATGCCTCACTGCCGTTGCTCGCACCAATGAGCGAAGTGGCGGGCCGATTGGCGCCGCAAATGGGAGCGCACTTCTTGGAGTCTCACAATGGCGGACGCGGAGTATTGATGGGTGGAGCGCCCGGAGTGCGTCCCGCCAAGGTTGTTGTACTCGGCGCTGGAAATGTCGGCTGGAATGCTGCGTGGATTGCAGCAGGCATGGAGGCAGAAGTAATTTTGATTGACAAGAACATTGATCGCTTGCGATACGTAGACCAGATACATCGGGGCAGAATTTCCACTCTCGCATCTAATCGCGGTTCCATTGAACGAAGCGTGCTAGATGCAGACCTTGTTATCGGAGCCGTGTTAGTTGCAGGTGGTAGAGCGCCGGTAGTTGTGAGCGAAGACATGGTTCGGTCAATGAAGCGTGGCGCTGTCATTGTTGACGTGGCCGTAGACCAAGGCGGATGTATTGAAACCACACACGAGACAACACATACAGACCCCGTTTATGTGCAGCACGGTGTCGTGCACTACGCCGTAGGCAATATGCCAGGCGCCGTTTCACACACAAGTACGTATGCGCTGACAAACGTTACGTTGCCGTATCAGTTAGAAATCGCTCGAAGTGGCGCGCGAAACGCTGTTGAAAAGAATCCTGCTCTTGCGCACGGGCTCAGCACTCACCATGGTCATGTGACCTACGAGGCAGTAGCTACTGCTCTCTCCCTACCGTTCGTTACGCCGCAGGACGCTGTCAGGGAATAGGTTGTAGCGATGGCATCGCTTGCAACTGACCTACAAATCCCCAAAGTCCCATTCGTTATGGATCAGCAACGGTCTGATCGTCATGCTCTACTGCGAGAGATAGCGAAAGACAGTTGGCTCGCTCGTACCGACATCGGATATTCCGTCCTTACATACGACGCCGTCATGGGAATACTGCGTGACAAGCGCTGGCATTCGGCCACCGGCATGGTTGCCCAACTCCAAGGCATTACCGATGAAGCATTTCTCAGTCGCCGCCAAGTTTCTATTTTGAACGCCGAAGGTGACGTGCATGTTCGCTTGCGTCGCCTTGTAGCGCCAGCATTCTCACCACGCAGTGCAGACCGACTTCGCCCTTTCATGCGCGAGACCGTGAATTCACTTCTCGACCCGTTTACCGCTTCCGGCAAAGCCGAAGTGGTACGCGATATTTGCGAGCCATACCCCATTCCCATTATTTGTGAGTTGTTGGGTGCACCAAAAGAAGACTGGAAACTCTTTAGTCGACTTGCCACTGAGATCTTGCTGATCTTTAGCCAAAATTTGACACAGAATATGTCTGTTTTCCTGGCCGCACAACAAGAACTTGAAAAATACACAGAAGGACTCATTGAGAAACGCAGAAGTGTGCCAGCCGATGACCTCATCACAGATCTCATCGCGGCAGAAGAAGCAGGGGACAAACTCAATACAGAAGAACTCACGATGATGGTGGACGCTGTCATTGTGGGCGGTACTGATACCACTCGAAATCAATTAGGTCTCGCACTCGCACTGTTTGCTGAATACCCAGAACAGTGGGCACTACTTGGCAAAGACCCGTCACTTGCACAACGCGCAGTTGAAGAAGTGCTGCGATTCTCTGGCGCAGTTGGCGGCACTATTCGTTTTGCATCAGAAGATATTGAATACAACGGAGTGCTTTTCCCTAAGGGAACCTTTATGAGCACATCAATGAGCACTGGAAATTACGACAAATCAGTCTTTCCTACACCAGAAACGTTTGACATCACTCGCGAACCAGTTGGTCAACCACACTTGTCGCTAGGCGCCGGAATTCATTATTGCCTTGGAGCATCGCTTGCTCGCGCGGAACTACAAGAGGCGTTCACGGTGTTGTCACAACGAATGCTGAACTTAGAACTCGATGGTCCCGTTATCTACAAACCATCAAATGTTGGCATTTTTGGGCCAGCATCACTTCCAGTGAAGTTCACTCCATCGCGCTAGTCGCAGCAACTATCTCGCCAACCACACGTGCGGCATTTGAAGTGAGCATGTTCTGGCGTGAGATCACCCGTACATAACGGACACTCAGCGAATGTGCCGTACCGAGTACGGCAACTATCAGCATTTGTTGTTGGGGCCGTCACTGTGGTCGGTGAATCTATTTGCACACTGTCATTATTGTCACATTCAGCCCTTCACGCGTGGACCAATACGCCAAACGCCTGCCGCGAGAAGTATCGTCGCAGTGTCCCCTATGAGCCCCACCCCGCAACCACGCCGCACAGACCGTAAACCTGGCACCATCAGTGCGGCACTGAGTTACCGAGATTTCCGTGTGATGTGGATCAGCAGTTTTCTGTCGAGCATCGGAGTGTGGATGCAGCAAGTAATCTTGCCTGCCTACATTTATTCACGAACCGGTAGTGCCTCGACGGTGGCGTTATTCACTCTTGCCCAACTGGGACCTTTGCTTCTTTTGTCCATTCCTGCTGGGGTGATGGCCGACAAATTTGACCGCCGCAATTGGCTGATATTCGCACAATGTATACAGATGGCAGGGTCAGTGTTGCTCGGCTTCCTCACATCTGTCGATAGCTCAATTGCACTTCTCTTTTGCGCTCAACTCACTGTCGGCATTGGCAATTCATTCAATGCTCCTGCATTTTCTGCGGTCTTGCCAAGCTTGGTACGCCCAGAGGACCTCGGCGGATCCATCAGTTTGTCGTCTACATCAGTCAATGGTTCGCGAGTAGTTGGCCCAATCCTCGCTGCACTATTGATGCATTGGGGTGTCACCACTTCGCAGGTGTTTTTCATCAACTCCTGCACCTATCTCATTGTGATGTCAGCAGTTATTCGCATTGCGCTACCTGTAGCAAAACGCACTCAAGAATCTGGGTGGCAATCATTAACACTAGGAATTCGCACCGCACGCGCCCGCCCTGTACTGCGCAGATTACTGATAACTATGTTTTCATTTTCGCTTTTTAGTCTCCCCTTTGTCGGACTATTTCCCGCCGTTGCTGACCTCACATTTGGCATCAAACCACGTACGCCGGTGTATAAATGGCTCTACGCCACATGGGGACTTGGGGCAATGTTCGGAGCGCTTGCAATTGGCACGGTGCTAGCAGGAGTTGACAAGAGAAAGGCCGCACGCGGAGGGTTTGTTTGTTTTGCAATCTTTATGACCGCATTTGCCTCTGTGCGTTCCACTCCCCTTGCCTTTACCACAGGGTTTTTTCTCGGAGCGTCCTATTTTTCAACGACAACTGCCCTGATGACAATTCTACAAAGTCGCCTTGAAATGGAGATTCGTGCTCGTGTGTTGTCGTTGTGGTTTATGGCGTTTGGTGGGACAATTCCAATTGGAAACTTGATATTCGGCCCAATTATGGACCGCATCGGATCACGTCCGGTTTTATTGTTTGGTGCGGCTTGGGCTTTGTTTCTCGCGTGGTTCTGCAATATCGAAAAGATTGACCAACCCGTTGACTCTCAGCCCATCAAGGCCTGAACGACTCGTTCTGTTGCCGCAACGCGCGACCCCTTAACTAGTACAGCAGTGTTTGAATCAAGACCACCCAAAGTGTTTGCTACATCGGTCAGTGACAACGCATTAGTTCCATAGAGGTCGGTCTCTAACGCAAGTAATTCGATTCCTAATTGCCCACATAATGTTGCAATCTCCTGATGTGCCATGTCTGAATGAAGTACTTCAGCCATAACTCCCAGCACCGCATATTTCTGCTTGGCAGACGTCTCTGCCACCGTACGTAATGCAGCAGCAACTGACACTGGGTTTGCGTTATACGAATCATCAAGAATGCGAATTCCATTACGACCAACAACCCATTGCATGCGTTGGCTAGAACTTTGTGTATTAGATAGCGCCTCAACACACTGTGCAATTCCGATTCCACACGTAATGCCAACTGCAACTGCAGAAGCAGCATTTGATGCCATGTGAATTCCCGGCAGTGGGACTACACCTACTGCACTCTGAACCCCCGTGGTGAAACGCACCGTGCAACATCCGCGGTCATCCACAGAGACAATCTCCCATCGAACAGAAGCAGTTTCAGAAGATCCAAAGGTCATGACGCGAGCTGAAATACCGTGCACAGTTTTCATTGCATTGACAGAGTCTGAATTAACAATTGCCACTCCCGACGGCGGCAAGGCCATGAACAGTTCAGCTTTGGCGCGAACTACTCCTTCGATTCCACCCACTCGCTCGCTATGTGCATCACCAACTTCAGTAATGACGCCAATCTGCGGATGACCAACGTCGCACAACCTGGCAATTTCACCGAGGCCGCGCATTCCCATCTCTAACACCAAAGCGTCGCACGCATCTGGTGCATTGACAATCGTGACTGGTACTCCGATGTCGTTGTTCAATGACTTCTCAGGCCCATGCGCATTCGCGAACTGCGATTGCAAAACGGCCAGCACTAAATCTTTCGTACTCGTTTTGCCGACTGAACCAGTAATACCAATGACACGACCGTTAAGAGTTGTTGCGAGCCGGCCTCGACAATGATTACCAAGCGCGGTTAATGCTGCATCGCAATCATCAACTTCGACACATGTCAAAGCATCGATAGATTTTCCTCGCTGCACGATGGCAAATGGTGCACCAGCAGTAACTGCGTCACGAAGATAATCATGACCATCCGCTTCGCCGCCCAATGCCACAAATGCTTGGCCGTGGCGCAGGGTTCGAGAATCAAAAGCAATGCCGGATGCCTCACAATCAAGCCCCACAAGCGTTCCGTGAGCAACTGATGCCACTTCAGAGGCGGTGATGAGCATGGAACGACCCTAGTGGCGAGTACCGTCTTACCGATGGACACCACCGACCGGCGCACCACCCTTGTGGTCATTTTTGGTGGGCAATCTGCAGAACATGACGTGAGTTGTGTGACCGCAGCTCATGTCCTTCGCGCAGCGAACCCGGACACCTATCGCACAGTGCCTGTTGGCATTGCCCGCGACGGAAGATGGCACCTGCCTGATATGGCCGAACTACCTCACGGTGGTGTTGACCCTGCATCGGTACCAACACATCTGATTGCTACAGGAACAGTGACTACATCAACAGTTGTTTCCCTGTTGGCCGAATCTGGCCCCATCGTTGTGATGCCTCTCCTTCATGGTCCACTCGGCGAAGATGGAACAATCCAGGGACTCTTAGAAATGCTCGATCTTCCCTATGTCGGTAGCGCGGTCTTAGCAAGCGCAGTTGCAATGGATAAAGGCGTCTCGAAGTCTCTTTTTGCACACGCGGGAATTCCGCAAGCACGACATGCCACATTGCGAGAAGACGCAGTGACGACTGAACCCCTGAACGACGTTGTTCTTTCTCTTGGCTTTCCGATGTTTGTAAAGCCAGCCAACATGGGCTCTTCCGTTGGTGTTTCAAAAGCACATGACCTAGATGAACTTGGCGCAGCGATACAGCTCGCTGCTTCCTATGACCAGTGGATTGTGTGTGAAGAAGCAATAGTCGGAAGAGAGATTGAAGTTGCAGTTATTGGTAACCGCACTCCTCGTGCTTCAGTTGCCGGTGAAATAACTCCTGGCAATGACTTCTACGACTACGAAGACAAATACGTCACCGATGCTGCGACTCTGAATATTCCAGCACGACTTACATCTGAACAATCTGATGCTGTTCGTGCGTTAGCAATCGCAGCCTACGAAGCGTTGCATTGTGAAGGAATGGCACGAGTTGATTTCTTCTTTGAAGAAAACGGTCGCGGTTTTCTCTGTAACGAAATAAACACAATTCCTGGCTTCACACCAATATCGATGTACCCGAAGTTGTGGGCGGCCTCAGGTTTGTCCTACCCCGACCTCATTGACGAGTTAATTGTTCATGCACTAGAACGTCACGGTCGACGCAAGCGCAACACGACGCACTAACTGCCTGCGGCAGGAATATTGATTACTTGACCAGGTAACAACAATTGACTGCTATCCGGCCAATTATTCGCAGTCAATAACGAACCGAGCGATACGCAGAAATTTTTCTGAATTCGGTAAAACGAATCGTTCGCTGCAATGGTGTACGTACCAGCAGGCCGAGTACCGCAACCAGGGCCGACTGGCGCAGCCGGTGCATTTGTAGCCCCTGGTGTAGCGGGATTTGCCGGTGTGGCATTGGGATCAACAGGCGCCACTACTGCTTGCGGCGGAATACGCAAAGTTTGACCTGGGTATGGGAACTGCGCTGGGCTGACCATTGCGTTATATGCCAACAACGTTGTCAGCGAAATACCGAACTTATTAGCAACTGCAAGTGGAGAGTCGCCTGCAACAACTGTGTACACCGTTTCTGTACCCACGGCATTAGAAGGCAACGTAGTTGTTGTGCCTGGCAATGTGCTTGCAACCGGAGGAATAGTTGCAAAGTTGGTGGGCGTTACGTTCACAACAGTGGTGGCAACACCCAATGTGTCTCCCCCACATGATGAAAAACCGAAACCAGAAATCATGACGAGCGCCAGTGCCAACGAAGTGGACTTCGATTTCGAAAAGACGCGGCGACCTAACACAGGTCCTAACAGTAGAGCCTGAGAGGGCCCAAAGGGTGACGCTTCGTCACTGCCAGTGTCACATCAAGGGTCGCTCGGTGGGAAGGATTGGTGACGGCAACGATGTTTCACCCATGAGATAGGTGTCAACGCCTGCAGCACATGCACGGCCTTCAGCAATAGCCCACACTATGAGGCTTTGTCCACGACCCATGTCGCCTGCCACAAAGATGCCAGGAACGTTTGTCTGGTACTCACGATCGCGGGCAATATTTCCGCGTTCATCAAGAGACACTCCTAACTGATCGAGCCAGGAACCCTTGTCAGGCCCAACAAAACCCATTGCAAGAAATACAAGGTCAGCGGGAATCTCAGTATCGGTTCCCTCTTTCTTTACGAATCGACCATCAATCATTTCCACTTCATGAATTAACAGTGCGCGCACATTGCCATTTCCGTCATCAACAAACCGTTCGGTGTTCACGCTGAAAATCCGATCGCCGCCTTCTTCATGTGCTGATGACGTGCGATAGATCATGTTGTACTGCGGCCATGGGTTACCCGCAGAGCGAGTCTCTGGAGGGCGAGCCATGATCTCAAGTTGAATAACTTGCGTGGCACCTTGACGCAATGCAGTTCCTAAACAGTCAGCACCAGTGTCGCCACCGCCAATAATGACAACGTTCTTTCCCTTGGCATCTATTTGATGCGACACATCATCGCCCTCTTGCACCTTGTTTGCCATTGGGAGGTATTCCATTGCCTGATATACCCCGTGAAGTTCACGGCCAGAGATTGGCAGGTCACGCCACGCTGTTGCGCCACATGCAAGCACAATCGCGTCGTGGGATGCACGGAGGATTTCAATGTCAACTGATCCACCAACATCGGCGTTAGTACGAAATTCGGTTCCCTCTTCGCGCATCTGCTCAAGTCGACGATCTAGGTGGCTCTTTTCCATTTTGAACTCAGGAATTCCATAGCGCAATAGTCCACCGATACGGTCAGCACGTTCAAGAACCACGACAGAGTGTCCGGCACGAGTCAACTGTTGAGCAGTTGCAAGTCCTGCAGGCCCACTACCGATGACAGCAATGCGCTTTCCGGTCTGCAGTGAAGGAATCTGTGGGGTGACCCACCCTTCAGCCCATGCACGATCGATAATCGTTACTTCAACTTGTTTGATGTTCACCGGGTCCTGGTTGATACCAAGTACGCACGCTGATTCACACGGTGCAGGGCACAGACGTCCTGTGAATTCAGGAAAGTTGTTTGTTGCGTGCAGTCGCTCAATGGCATCCTGCCAATGTTCGCGATACACCAAGTCGTTCCAGTCAGGAATGAGGTTGCCAAGCGGGCATCCGTTATTGCAGAACGGAATACCGCAGTCCATGCAACGACCGGCTTGGCTCTTGAGAATGTCACCATCAAATGGTTCGTACACCTCTTTCCAATCCTTCAAACGAAGTTCGACTGGTCGACGAGTCGGGCCGCTACGACCCCATTTTAGAAATCCTGTTGTCTCACCCACGGGCAGCCTCCATTACTCGATCAGACGTTTCTTGTTCTGTTAAACCATCTGCTTTGGCAGATGCCATGACAGAGAGAACCAGTTTGTAGTCACGCGGCATCACCTTGCGGAAATGTGTGACCTCGGTTTCAAAGTCATTCAAGACTCGCAGTGCAACAGCCGAGCCAGTGAATTCAAGATGGCGCGCAATTGTTGTGCGCAACCATTCGGCATCGATGCCTACAACAGTCTCAAGTTCCACCATTTCGTAGTTCACTTTTCCAGAGAACTCATTCTTCGGGTCATAGACATACGCAATACCGCCCGACATTCCGGCCGCAAAGTTGCGACCAGTTGCACCGAGCACAACAACATTGCCGCCTGTCATGTACTCACAACCATGGTCGCCTACACCTTCAACAACTGCAGTTGCCCCAGAGTTACGAACACAGAAACGCTCGCCAACCAAGCCACGAATAAAGATTTCGCCGCTTGTGGCGCCATAGCCAATGACATTGCCGGCAATCACGTTGTCTTCCGCCACGAATGGAGAATCACGATGTGGGTGCAACACAATGCGTCCACCGGAAAGGCCCTTACCTAGATAGTCATTGCTGTCACCTTCGAGACGCAGATCAACACCTGATGGCACGAATGCCCCGAAGCTTTGACCAGCAGAGCCAGTGAAGTTGATGGTGATGGTGCCATCTGGCAGACCATCGCCTCCCCACTTCTTTGTGATCTCATAGCCGAGCATTGTTCCGACAGTGCGGTTGACGTTACGAATCGGCAATGAGATGGACACCGGAGTCGCATCAGCAAGTGCAGCCTTCGATAGTGCGATCAATTGATTATCGAGAGCATCAGCAAGTCCGTGATCTTGTGCAACAGACATGTACGGAGTTGATGAATACGGATTCTGTGGAACCACGAGCATCGGCGAAATATCAAGACCCTGTGCCTTCCAATGATTCACAGCTTTCTCAGCATCGATTAGTTCAACGTGACCCACCGCTTCTTTCAACGTGCGAAAGCCAAGTTCGGCCAAATACTCACGTACTTCTTCAGCAATGTATTCAAAAAAGTTCACAACAAACTCAGGTTTGCCATTAAACCGCTTGCGCAATTCAGGGTTCTGCGTAGCGATACCTACAGGGCATGTATCTAAGTGGCAGGCACGCATCATGACGCATCCGCTCACCACAAGCGGAGCTGTAGCAAAACCGAACTCTTCTGCACCGAGCAGGGTTGCGATGATGACATCACGACCAGTTTTCATTTGTCCGTCTGCCTGTACCACAATGCGGTTACGTAAACCATTCAACATCAAGGTCTGCTGAGCTTCAGCAAGTCCAAGCTCCCATGGGGCGCCTGCATGTTTCAACGACGTCAATGGTGATGCACCAGTTCCGCCGTCGTGACCAGAAATCAATACAACATCTGCCTTTGCCTTACTGACTCCAGCAGCAACTGTGCCGATGCCAACCTCAGCTACCAACTTCACATGCACACGTGCCAATGGGTTGGCGTTTTTCAAGTCGTGAATTAGTTGCTTCAAGTCTTCAATGGAATAAATGTCATGGTGTGGAGGCGGACTGATAAGTCCAACACCCGGTGTCGAGTGACGAGTCTTTGCAATCCATGGGTACACCTTGAAACCAGGCAGTTGTCCGCCTTCACCAGGCTTTGCGCCCTGAGCCATCTTGATTTGTAAGTCATCGGCATTCACCAAGTATTCACTAGTAACACCGAAGCGACCAGAGGCCACTTGCTTAATCGATGAACGCTTTGAGTCACCATTAGCCATCGGTACGAACCGCTCCGGGTCTTCTCCACCTTCACCGGTGTTGCTCTTTGCACCCAAACGGTTCATTGCAATTGCAAGGTTCTCGTGTGCCTCAGCAGATATTGATCCATAACTCATTGCGCCAGTTGAGAAACGCTTCACGATTTCCGATACCGGCTCTACTTCGTCAATGGAGATTGACGGACGGTCACCTGTGCGGAGACGAAAGAGGCCGCGCAATGTGGCAAGGCGTTCCGACTGATCATCAACGTCACGTGTGTATTGCTTGAACAAGTCGTAACGTCCCGCGCTTGTTGAATGCTGCAAGCGATACACCGTCTCTGGATTAAAGAGGTGGTATTCCCCTTCACGGCGCCACTGGTATTCGCCACCGAGTTCAATACGGCGATGCGCACGAAGATCAGGACGTGTTGGGTGCGCCAAAGCGTGACGTGTAGCAACTTCAGCTGCGATCTCATCAAGACCAATGCCGCCTAAACGCGACACAGTTCCCGTAAAGAATTCGTTTACTAATTCGGTAGACAAACCAATTGCTTCGAAAATCTGAGCTCCCGTGTACGAGGCAACGGTCGATACGCCCATCTTCGACATGACTTTCAAAATACCCTTGCCAGATGCCTTGATGTAGTTCTTCACGGCCTTCAACGGATCCATTGACCCGAGCAAGTACATGTCATTAGAAATGATGTTCTCAACAGTTTCGAATGCGAGGTACGGGTTAATTGCACCAGCACCAAATCCGACCAGCAATGCCATGTGGTGCACTTCACGTGCGTCGCCACATTCCACAACCATTCCTACTTGCGTACGGCGCTTCTCACGAATTAGGTGGTGATGCACTGCGCTTGTCAGTAACAACGACGGAATCGGCGCAAACACTTCATCGGAGTTGCGGTCAGACAACACAATGATTCGTGCACCATTAATAATTGCTTCGGTCACTTCAGCACGAACATCATCAAGTGCAGAGCGCAATCCTGCGCCACCATCGGCCACGCGATACAAGCCGCTAATGACAACTGCGGCTAGGTGTGGATGCGTGTTGTCATCATTGATGTGGATGATCTTTGCCAAATCATCGTTGTCAATAATTGGAAACGGCAGAACTAACTGGCGACAACTATCTGGCCCAGGGACCAACAAGTTTGCTTCCGGTCCAACGCTGGTGCCAATAGCTGTCACCACTTCTTCACGAATTGCGTCAAGTGGCGGGTTCGTTACTTGTGCGAACAACTGCTGGAAGTAATCAAACAACAAGCGAGAACGATCTGACAAAACAGCTATCGGAGTATCTGTTCCCATGGAACCAAGAGGCTCAGTTGCGGTACGGGCAGTTGGACCAAGAATGACCTTTAGTTCTTCTTCTGTGTAGCCGAACATTTGTTGACGGCGCGTCACGCTGTCATTGCTGTAGACAACATGCTCACGAGCAGGCAACGACGACAATTCAGTCAGACCTTCTGTTAACCACTTCTCGTACGGATGCTGTGCAGCCAAATCTGCCTTGATTTCTTCGTCGTCAACAATGCGACCAAGCGATGTATCAACAAGGAACATCTTTCCTGGCTGCAAACGACCTTTACGAATGATGCGCGACGGTTCAATATCAAGAACGCCTGCTTCAGATGCAAGAACAACGAGGTCGTCATTCGTGACCCAATAACGTCCTGGGCGTAATCCGTTGCGGTCAAGAACTGCACCAATGAGCGTTCCGTCCGTAAATGCAATATCTGCTGGACCATCCCATGGCTCCATCAACGATGAATGGAAGCGATAGAACGCGCGCTTTGCAGGGTCCATGTTCTCGTTGTTTTCCCAAGCCTCAGGAATCATCATCAACAAAGCGTGTGGCAATGAGCGACCAGACAGATGCAATAGTTCCAGCACTTCATCGAAACTTGCAGAGTCACTCATGTCTGGCGAGCAAATTGGGAAAGCCCGTTCAAGACCCGGAATCATGTCGCTGTCAAGCAGTGCCTCGCGCGTTGCCATCCAGTTGCGGTTACCTTGCACTGTGTTGATTTCGCCGTTGTGGGCGATGTACCTGTACGGGTGAGCAAGTGGCCACGACGGGAAAGTGTTCGTAGAGAAACGACTATGCACCATCGCGAGGCATGATTCCATGCGCTCATCCCACAAGTCAGGAAAGTAATCTCCAAGTTGAGGAGTGGTGAACATGCCCTTGTACACCAATGTGCGCGATGACAATGATGAGAAGTACGTACGCATGTCACCGACGAGTGCGGATTCAATGCGCTTGCGAGGAACGAAGATCTTGCGATCAAGGTCAATGCCCTGTGCGCCAGCAAGATCATCAACAAAAAACTGACGAATGATCGGCATCATCGCGCGAGCAGATGTACCAAGGCAATCAGGATTAATCGGAACATCACGCCAACCCAATGGACGCAATCCCTCTTCGGTCATGATTTTCTCTACCGTGGCAACAGCTGTTGCGGCACGTGTCGGGTCAGCTGGCAAGAACACCAAGCCAGCTGCATAAGCGCCAGCAGCGGGAAGTGAAAAATCTACGACAGCTCGCAAGAACGCATCAGGAACTTGAATCAAGATTCCTGCACCATCGCCGGTGTCTGCTTCTGCACCCGTTGCACCACGGTGTTCCATGTTGCACAGCGCAGTGATACCGAGTGTCACGATCTCGCGACTGCGCACACCTTTGATATTTGCCACGAATGAGACACCACACGCGTCATGTTCGAAACGTGGGTCATACAAGCCATGGGCAAGCGGGAGATCTGGGTTCATAAGCGTTATGTCCTTACAGGAACCGTGCAAGCACGGCGGAGAATCAAAATGTGTTCTCCCGGGACAACGCTGGCCCGAGCAAGATTAAGACTATCGAGCCTGACGGCCCCTCACCAAGGGATTATTGGCTTACTTGGCGTCGATGTAGGCAGGAGCGCGCTTTTCGAAGTCGCTCATCACTGATTCACGCTGATTATGGCCACCAACGAGGCTGCCAATGATGCGACGCTCTGCTGCGAACTGAGTAGCGGCGAAATCAAGGGTCATGCGATTGAGCAATTCCTTCGCTCCACGCACTGCGTCTGGGCTGCGCTTGCAGATCTCTGCTGCATAGGTAAAGGCGTCTTCGCGAGGGGTGTCAGACAAACGAGTGACCACTCCAATTTCATGTGCTTCGCGACCATCAAAGATACGAGCAGACATCACAATGTCTTTCATGATGTCTGGACGAACAAGACCCTGCAGCAACACTGTGCCTGCCATGTCAGGCACTAAACCCCAATAGGTTTCGCGCACACTGAACTTTGTATCGGGATGTGCGAAGCGAATGTCTGCACCAAGAGCAATTTGGCAACCGCCACCGAGAGCATGCCCGTGCACTGCAGCGATCACTGGAACCGGCACTTCTTGCCATACCCATGCAGATTGCTGACCGAGGTGCGTGATACGGCCCTCTTCCATGTCAGATGCTGCAGGTTGCTTTTCTTGGGTACTGCGATCGCCGCCTCCGCCCATAGCTCCCATTGACGCAAGGTCAAGACCTGCACAGAACGAAGCACCTTCACCCGACAACACGACAACACGAATCTTCTTATTGGTCTTTAATGACTCACCAGCATCAACGATGGCCTGAAACTGCTCGCCATCAAGGGCATTGCGCTTATCGGGGCGGTTGAACCGCACATCGGCAATGCCGTCGGATATGGAGATTGTGACTCTGTCGCTCATGAAACAAGTTTGGCACGACTCGGCTCGTGATTTGTTATTCGGCGCGTGGCAGACTGCAACATATGCATTTAAACCTTTCCGCCGATGAAGTACTCAAAACAACCCGCAGCGTGCGCAAGCGCCTCGACTTCGACAAGCCAGTCGAACGCGCCATTGTTGAAGAGTGCCTTGAGATCGCACTTCAGGCCCCAACCGGTTCAAACAGCCAAGGTTGGCATTGGATCGTCATTGAAGACGCCGCAAAGAAGAAGGCACTCGCAGACATCTATCGCAAGAACTTCGCTCTCTACGCAAGCATGCCTGGCCGCGAATACAAGGAAGGCGATACACGTGGCGAACGTCAACCACTTGTACGTGACTCAGCTGGTTACCTCACAGATAATTTCGAAAAGGCTCCAATGATGATGATCCCTTGCATCGATGGTCGTCTCGACAATCTGCCGGCATTTGCTGGCGCTGGCGCTTGGGGCTCGTTGCTTCCCGCCGTGTGGAGCTTCATGCTCGCATTACGCGAACGTGCGATGGGTTCTGCGTGGACCACTATTCACCTCATGAATGATGGTGAGAAAGAAGCTGCAGATCTTCTCGGAATTCCTTACGACAAGGTCACTCAAGGCGGACTCTTTCCTATCGCGTACACAATCGGAACCGATTTCAAGCCTGCAATCCGCGAACCACTTAGCAAGGTTCTTCACTGGGACAAGTGGTAATCGCCTAATCGACTAGGCGTATTCCGCTTGGCGCAATTGATTGCTCTACAAACGGCAAGTCAACAACAAATTCTGTGCGATGAGCCGGAAACACATGTCGCGACACCAGCACTGTCTTGCCTTCCACGCTTTGTGTGGTTCGTTGACAACGCAACACAGGTGAACCAACAGGAACCTTAAGAAGTGCTGCTTCGTCTTGCGTTGCAGCATCTGCTCCAATTGTTTGTGTCGCGCCGGCAAGCGGAATATCGAGCAACTCATAAAACGGAGATCGTTCAACATCTGCACGAGACAAATGTTGGCCAAGTTCCGCCCCGCACCACACCGTGACAATTGCAAAGGGTTCTCCATCAGCAAGATTGATACGACGAACGCGCAACACCTGTGATGTTCCCAAGGCCTTCGCGACATCTGTCGGCGCTTTTTCAAAAGCGAATTCCAAAACCTGTCGTTGCGGAATCATGCCAGACGCCCGCATTTGGTCTTCAATGGTTGCCAGGCGCGCAAGTGGTTGGCGCACGGTTTCGCCGGCAACGAACCATCCGAAACCTTGTCGGGCATCCACCAGCCCGATGTCTCGCAACACTTCCAGTGCCTTTCGAATGGTGACACGGCTGACAGCAAACTCTGCCGACATGTCCGACTCACTCGGCAAAAGACGCCCTGCCGCATACGAGCCAGACAGAACCCGGCTTTTGAGCTCTTCAGCGATTTGGTGATAGCGAATGGTGCGCACTTGTATTATAGTTGTATACATCAAGACAAAACGCAAGTACCTATTTCTTGCCCTGTGAAAGGCCCTCTATGACTGTTTCAGCCGGCACTCCTATTTCTCTCGTGAACGCGGTGTACGCAACGCTTCCTGCCAATACAGCTCTAGGCCGCGAACGCCTTGGCCGACCACTGACCCTGGCCGAAAAGATTCTCATCAACCATCTAGTTGATCCACAGACACAGGAAATGGAACGAGGTCGTAGCTACGCCGACTTCAACCCAGACCGTGTTGCAATGCAAGACGCAACTGCACAGATGGCGTTGCTGCAATTCATGACTGCTGGCTTGCCACAAACATTGGTGCCGTCAACAGTGCATTGTGATCACCTGATTCTCGCAAAGGCCGGCGCAAAGCTTGACCTTCGTGATGCAAACGATGTGAACCACGAGGTGTACGACTTCTTGCGTTCAGTGAGCGCAAAGTACGGAGTTGGTTTCTGGGGTCCAGGTAGCGGAATCATTCACCAAGTTGTTCTTGAGCATTACGCCTTCCCTGGCGGAATGATGATTGGTACAGACAGTCACACACCAAATGCTGGTGGACTCGGAATGGTTGCCATTGGTGTTGGTGGCGCAGACGCAGTTGATGTCATGACCGGTTTCCCGTTCAATGTTCGCTGGCCAAAAGTCATCGGCATCAAACTCACCGGAACTTTGTCTGGTTGGTCAAGTCCGAAAGACGTGATCTTGGAAGTTGCACGTCTGCTGACCGTTGAAGGCGGAACGGGTGCAATTGTTGAATACTTCGGTGATGGCGCAGACAGCATTTCTGCAACAGGAAAAGCAACCATCTGCAACATGGGTGCCGAAATTGGTGCCACCTGTTCTGTATTTGGATACGACGCAAACATGTCGGCATATTTGTCAGCAACTGGCCGGGCAGACATTGCAGCTGCTGCAGACAAGGTTGCCTCTGACCTTCGACCAGACGATGGCGCACAATACGACCAAGTGGTTGAGATCAATCTTGATGCATTGACACCACTTATCAACGGCCCTCACTCCCCTGACCGTGCGAACAAGATTGGCGCAAACGGTGTTGGTAAGGCCGCTCGCGAAAACGATTGGCCGCTTGATGTGTCAGCAACACTCATTGGTTCATGCACCAACTCGTCATACGAAGACATCACTCGCGCAGCCTCAATTGCCCGTCAAGCTGCTGCAAAGGGATTAAAGGCGAAAGTGGAACTTCTCATCTCACCGGGAAGTGAACAAATTCGCGCAACGATTGAACGCGACGGTTTACTTGCAGATCTTGAAGCAATTGGTGCAACTGTTCTTGCCAATGCCTGCGGACCATGCATCGGACAATGGGAACGTGCTGCAGATATCAATGCAAAGCCGAACAGCATCGTGAACTCCTTTAATCGTAACTTCCCGAAGCGCAATGATGGTTCAGCGAACACGTTGTCGTTTGTAACAAGCCCCGACACCGTTATGGCAATTGCATTGTCCGGTCGTCTTGACTTTGACCCAAGCGTTGACACCATTACGGCTCCAGATGGCTCACAAGTGAAACTTGATGCACCACGTGGCGACATTCTTCCTGCAAATGGCTACAACGAAGGCGAAGACACCTTTACTGCTCCACCAGCAGACGGAAGTGGCGTCACTGTCGCTGTCAGCCCCACAAGTGATCGTTTGCAGTTGCTGAGCCCATTCGGTGCATGGAACGGGAAGGACTACATCGGACTTCCCGTGCTGATGAAGGCACAAGGTAAGTGCACCACTGACCATATTTCTGCAGCTGGTAAATGGCTGACATACCGCGGCCACCTTGAGAACATCTCTGGCAACTTGTTCATTGGTGCTGTCAATGCATTTGGTGGCGCAGTGGGCGAAGGCCTTGATGTCATCGACGGCTCGCGCCGTAGTTACCCAGACATTGCCAAGCACTACGGAGAATCCGGTGTGCAGTGGTGTGCAATTGGTGACCAGAACTACGGAGAAGGATCATCACGCGAACACGCTGCAATGGAACCCCGCTTTCGTGGCGGAGTAGTCATCTTTGCTCGCTCGTTTGCTCGAATTCACGAGACCAACTTGAAGAAGCAAGGTCTAGTTCCACTTACATTCGCTGACCCGAAAACGTATGACCTGATTGAAGAGACAGACCGCATCAATGTGCATAACTTGCCGCCAGTGCCTGATCAGCCCGTGAAGTGCTCAATCACGAAAGCCGATGGCACAACAGTTGAGTTCGAAGCAAAGCACACATTTAGCCCAGAGCAAGTGGAATGGTTCAAAGCTGGATCAGCGTTGAACATCGTTCGCGCAAAAGTTGCAGCTCAGAAATAATTAGTCGGTACCCGGGCGCCGTTCATCTTCGGCGTTTGGGTCACCTGCATAGTTCGACGGATACGAGCGTCGCAGTTCATCCTCTGTCGGTTCGTAATACTCACGTCCCTCTGGTGGAAGCAGTGCGCTAATTGCAGCCATGATTGCCACCGTGTCTGCATCCGGGTCTGTGTATTGCAATTGCACCGGTGGCCCCACCACGATAATTACTTCTGGTGGCGACGTGACATTCGTAATGTTCGGAAGTTTGGCATTACGTGGCCACACTTTTTCTGTTCCCCAAATACCGATGGGAATCACAGGCGCGCGCGTGGCAGCAGCAAGTTTCGCAGCTCCCCATCTGCCCTTCAAGATCGGATCAAAAAATGCATGTCCGCGCGGAATGGTGCCTTGAGGCATGAGAGCAACAAGATCGCCGGCATTAATGAGTTCTGTTGCTGCACGCAATGGTTCATCGCTCCCCGTGCCTCGTTCGACACGAATACCACCAAGAGCAGTTGCAATCGGCCCAATGACCGGCGCGTCAAAAACTTCTTTCTTACCGAGGAAACGAACCGCGCGGCCAGTTTTTGCAACAGCAAGTGACACGGCAGCAATATCGAAATAACTGCGGTGGTTTCCACACAGAATCGCTGCACTGTCTTTCGGAATATTCTCTGTACCTGAAATAGTGAAGCGCGCATATGGAAATACTTCTGGTCGTGCGAATTTCATCAGTAGTTGTTGCGCTTCTAAGCCGATAACTGGCACCTTTGCCACACCATGTGGCACATCAAGGTGCATGACTGGCCAGCGACGTGCGGCTGCCATGAGACGAAGGCGCCAATCAGGGTTCACGCAATGTGGGAACCCCACAGCAGCGAGCAATGGTTCATCAAACACACTGTCGCTGTATGCATACGAACCCGATAGATCCACATCATTCTCTTGTGACCACGCACGCACTGCATCGCGCTTTCCACGTGACCACACATACGTACCATCAAGTTCGCCGGTGTACACGCCCTCGCTATCAACTCCGTACGTTGTTGCAATCACCGCATCAAACCCCATGAGATCTGCGAATGGTTCAATAAGGTCACGCGGTGTAGTAGTTGCCAGCACAACACTGCGACCCTCAGCACGGTGTGAGTCAATAACTTTTTGCGCATACGGCTGCACCATTGCCACCAAGTCAGGTGCAGCTATTCGTGCAGCTTCGCGCACTTCATCACGACGATGTCCACGCATTGCAAGAACTGCTTGACGGCCGAGAACCATCGACGGCAAATTCTCGCCGAATGTTTCAAAAATTGAATACATCAATGACTCGCCTGGAATTGTACGCGTGACTATTCCCGTCTCACGAAGAACGCGACTCACGACATGTGCAGACGCACCAGACAAAATTGTTCTGTCAAGATCAAAAAACGCTGCATATGCCACGCGCGAAGGTTACGCCAGCAACAGACGATTACATTTCCACATATGCCGAGAAATGGGAAAGACCCCGCCTAAGCGGGGCCTCTCAACCGAAACCCATGATCGGGGGGGATCATTATGTTGGGTTCATTCGGCCGGACTATGGGGGGCATGTCCGGCGCGATCTGTTAGTGAAAGTATGCACGTGAATGCGTGAACACTCAAGTTGAACGAGGCGATAGTTGCTATCGTCTTTAGAGATAGGCTAGTGACAGGACAGAAATGAGGCTTCCCCTATGGAAATCAAGCAATTACAGAGTCTGGTGGCAATTGCTGACCACGGCACCTTTTCCGCAGCTGCCAAGGCTCTCGACACAGTCCAATCAAATGTGTCTGCCCACATAGGTCGCCTTGAGAAGGAACTCGGCACATCCCTGATCGACCGATCAACCGGAGTTCTGACCGACGAAGGCGACATGGTGGCCATCCGCGCTCGGCGCATCTTGCACGAAATGGAAGACATTGATGCAGATATTCATTCACTTGGTTCTTCCACTACCGGCGACTGCCGCATCGGAAGTATCGGTACTACAGCACGATGGCTGATGCCGTCTCTCTTGGCATCACTGCAGCGTCATCATCCTGGCGTACACACAACTGTTATTGAAGGTGTAACAAGTTCACTCATATTGAGACTCACAAGCGGAGAAATAGATGCAGCAATTGTGCATCTCCCCATTCCCGATACAAGTCTTGATGTCAAAGAATTATTTGCAGAGGAATTATTCCTTATTGCACCAAAATCTCATGAATTAGCAACTCACACGACTATTAGTTTGGAAGAGTTGTCGTTGCACCCCATTCTTCTTGCGCCTCGCGGCACAGCACAACGTCGCATTATTGATCGAGCAGCTGCTAACCAAGGAGTCGCTCTGCAGTCCCAAGCAGAGATAGACGGTGTTCGCCTGATGGCGTCGCTCGTGTTTGAAGGGTTCGGCCCCGCCATTGTTCCTGCAAGTGCCGTGCCAGGATGGCTGGAAGGAAACTTTGTACGCATCCCCGTGCCCGAACTACCCCGCCGCGTTGTGGGATGGGTACAGCGCCCACGCCCTCGGCCAAACAGAGCAACCCTCGCTGTTCGTGACAGAGCCTTTGACATGGTGAACCGGCACGGCCCGAAGCAGCCAGGGATTTCTCTTGAAATTGGCGTGAAACCCACCAAGGGAACCCTCACCTCGCTCACTGTCTAGTCTGTACCTAGTGAGTACAAGCCAGCCCAACACTCAGAACGTGATGGTGGGACTACAACACAAGGTTCCCGGCGCCGCGCAAGCCAATGTCGTGACTTTGTCGACAGGCCGACATGTTGTGTGGCTTACAGTCGACGGCTCGCTCCATCGTGGTGCACTCAGTGCCGCAGCCTCGTATGTCATTGCCACAGCTGCTGACACAGCACGCACAAAAGGTATTCCTCTTGTCGTGCAGATGGAATCATCTGGTGCAGACATTCTTGAGGGAATCGCAGCACTTCATGGTTGGGGCACTGCAGCCAAAGCTCTTGCAGATTGTTCAGGAGTAGTTCCCACGATCAGCATTGTTATAGGGCCCGCTGTCTCTGGCCCCGCACTTCTTCTTGGCTTGTCCGACTTTGTCGTCATGACGCAAGATGCATACGCATTTGTGAGCGGCCCGACGATGGTTGTTGAGTTCACTGGCATTGACGTCAGCACCGACGAACTTGGCGGCGCAGGCACCCACGCACGACACACTGGCGTGAGTTCAGTTGTTGTTGCCGACCTTGATGAAGCCACAGTGTGGCTAGAAGAATTACTCGAATACCTTCCGAACGGCGTTGACCAACTAGCGCCGGTGATGCCAACGTCTGACCCAGACGACAGGTCGACGCCAGAAGCCGGCGATCTCATTCCTACCACATCAACAGGCAGTTACGACGTTCGACATGTCATCGAATCAATCGCTGATGACGGCATCTACTTCGAAATGAAACCATGGTGGGCTAGCAATGTCGTCACGGCATTTGCACATATGGCTGGCTACCCCATTGGCATAGTTGCAAACCAACCCATTTCTCTTGCAGGCACCCTAGATATTCCTGCATCACAAAAAGCTGCTCGATTTGTGGCGTTCTGTGATGCCTTCAATATTCCCGTTCTCACATTGGTCGATACTCCTGGCTTTTATCCGGGCAAGGACCTCGAATGGCGCGGCATGATTCGCCATGGCGCGCAATTGGTGTTTGCGTACGCACGCGCCACCGTGCCCCGCATCTGTGTTGTTCTGCGCAAGTCCTACGGCGGTGCATACATCGTGATGGACTCAAAAGAGATGGGCAATGACTTGTGCCTTGCGTGGCCATGCGCAGAATTGGCAGTAATGGGCGCCGGCCAAGCTGCGGCAATTTTGCAACGTCGAGCCACCCCTGAAGAACGAGCCGAGTTCGAAGCGGATTATTCTGCCCGGTTGCTGAACCCGTACATCGCCGCTGAGCGTGGTTATATCGATGCCGTTATTGACCCAGCAGATACTCGCCGAGAGATTTGTGCAGCACTTCACATGCTCCGCGACAAACGTGAACGCTTGGTTTCTCGCAAACACGACAACACCCCGTTGTAGTTGTCTGTTCACCCGTTTGAGTGGGTTTCAGCGTGTCGGTTCGCCTAACCTGTCTGCGGGGGAGAAAGCCCTCGCACGCAAAAATTACAGTCGAGGAGATCCCATATGACTGACACAATCACCATCACAGATGACAGAACCGGAAAAACAGTAACGGTTCCCATCACAGGCGGAGTCTTTAGTTCTGCAGCATTGCGCGAATTAGACCCAAGCCTTTTCATGTACGACCCTGCGTACCTTTCCACCGCATCATGTGCCTCTTCCATCACCTACCTCGATGGCGACGCGGGCATTCTTCGCTACCGCGGTATCCCGATCGAGCAGCTTGCCGAAAATTCAACATTTCTTGAAGTCGCCTATCTCCTTCTCAAGGGTGAATTACCAACAACGCAAGAACTTGAAAAATGGGAACTTGATGTCACTCATCACACCATGATTCACGAAAACATGCGTAAGCGTTTTGTTGACGGATTCCATTACGACGCCCACCCAATGGGTATGTTCATTTCTGCAACTGCTGCACTCGGAACTTTCTATGACGACGCCAAGGACATCTTCGATAAAGATTCATTCGAGAAACAAGTCCTGCGGCTGGTCGCAAAGGTACCCACCATTGCAGCAATGTGTTACCGATTCAGCCAAGGTCTCCCCTTCGTATCCCCAGACAATGCCTTGTCATACGGCGAAAACTTCCTGAACATGATGTTCAAGATTGGCGATGACTACAAAGTCAACCCGGTACTTGCTCATGCAATGGATGTCCTCTTCATTCTTCATGCGGACCACGAACAGAACTGTGGCACCACAGCAATGCGCGTTGTAAGTTCTGCCAACTCAGACCCGTACACAGCCACTGCTGCCGCAGCTGCAGCGTTGTACGGCCCACTTCATGGTGGCGCAAATGAGGCAGTCGTGCGGATGCTTACCGAGATCGGTGACATTAAGAATGTTCCCGCATTCGTCGAAAGCGTAAAGGCTGGCGAAGGCAAGCTGATGGGCTTTGGACATCGCGTCTACAAGAACTTTGACCCTCGTGCCACCATCATCAAGAAGGCTGCATACGACGTCTTTGAAGTCACCGGCAAGAACCCGCTTCTTGACATCGCGCTTGAACTTGAAAAAGTGGCGCTGAACGACGAGTACTTCATCACGCGCAAGTTGTACCCGAACGTTGACTTCTATTCAGGACTCATATATCAAGCTCTTGGTTTCCCCGTTGACATGTTCACCGTATTATTCGCCATTCCTCGCACAGTCGGCTGGCTCACTCACATGCAAGAACTTCTGAACGACAAAGAACAAAAGATCAGTCGTCCTCGCCAGTGGTACACCGGCTCAGACGAGCGCCCATACGTTCCTGCTGCGAAGCGCTAGATAATCCGTCAGGCGACGGTTATAACAATTTTGCCGACATTGCCATTGGTGGCCATGTATTCATGAGCCGAAGCAATATCTGCAAACGCATACGTTGAGTCAATGACGGGCTTCAAATGGCCCGAATCAAACAACGGCAACATTTCAGCGCCAAATCGCTGACTTATTGCAATCTTTTCTTCCAGAGGTCGAGCCCGCAACACAGTGCCTGTGATTGATGCACGCTTGCCAAGCAACAAACCAACATTGAACGGCACAGGCTTGCCTGCCATAACACCCACTTGAATGATGTGGCCCTTCACTGCAAGCGAAGCAACATCTCGTTCCACGTAATCGCCGCCGATGACATCAAGGATGACATCGACGCCCTTGCCTGCAGTTGCAGTTGCAACTTCAGCGACAAAGTCTTGTGTTCCGTAATCAACTACGACATCAGCACCGAGCGCACGACATGCTTCCACTTTTCCACCCGAACAGGTGACAACAATGCGTGCACCAATAGCTTTGCAAATTTGAATTGCAGCAGTACCCACACCAGATGCACCTGCGTGCACCATTGCCCAGCGACCCGAGGTGAGCCCACCTTGAACCACAAGCGCATCCCACGCAGTGATAAATACTTCGGGAATTCCAGCAGCATCATGCAACGACATACCAGAGGGCACCGCCATTGCTTGGCGCTCGTGTATAGCAAGTTGCTCTGCATATGCACCACCGCTAGTAATACCCATCACGTGATCACCAACAGCCCACACGGTGACCTTGTCACCAATTGCTGCGACTGTGCCGGCGAATTCGAGACCAGGAATCTCAGGTCCACTAGGAAATGGGTTCGGGTAAAAGCCCATGCGCTGCAACAGGTCTGCGCGATTCAGCGCAGTAGCCGCGACTGTGACCAAGATGTCTTGTTCGCCAATAACTGGAGAAGCAACATCTTCGAATTGGAGAACGTCTGGCCCTCCGTGTTCACGCAGGACTACAGCACGCATGATTTAGGCCATCTTTGCTTGAAGGCGACGATCAAGTGCTGCGAGGAAGTCTTCTGTTGTCAACCATGGAGCATCTTTTGAAATGAGAATGGAAAGATCCTTTGTCATTTCGCCAGCTTCAATTGTTTCCACGCATACACGCTCGAGAAGTTCAGCAAATTCAAGCAATTTCGGATTGTTGTCTAGCTTGCCGCGGTGCTTGAGGCCACCGGTCCATGCGTAAATTGACGCAACTGGGTTCGTTGAGGTCTTGTTGCCCTTCTGGTGTTCGCGATAATGACGAGTCACTGTGCCGTGTGCTGCTTCTGCTTCAACAGTGCGACCATCTGGTGTCATCAAGACTGATGTCATCAGACCAAGAGAACCGAATCCTTGCGCCACGGTGTCTGACTGCACGTCACCGTCGTAGTTCTTACATGCCCAGAGGTATCCGCCTTCCCACTTCATTGCACATGCGACCATGTCGTCAATGAGGCGGTGTTCGTATGTAAGACCTGCTTTATCGAAATCTGCTTTGAATTCAGTAACAAATACTTCTTCAAACAAATCTTTGAACTGACCGTCATAGGCCTTCAAGATTGTGTTCTTGGTGCTCATGTACACGGGGTAATTACGTGACAATCCGTAACGAAGAGACGCACGAGCGAAATCGCGGATGCTGTCATTGAAGTTGTACATACCCATGGTGACGCCACCGTCTTTGCCGAACTTTGCCACTTCGAACTGCATTGGCTCGCTGCCGTCTTCGGGTGTGTATGTCATGGTGACTGTTCCTGCACCAGGAACTTTGAAGTCTGTTGCTTTGTACTGGTCACCATGTGCATGACGACCGA
>JAPKZY010000061.1 GCA_026393535.1 Actinomycetota bacterium
CGACGTTCTCCGCCGCCACCGCCGCCACCAGGAAGGTCGTTGCCGTCTGCATCGACAGGGGTCAGGCTGACCTTGCCCTTGTCGTCTACATCTTCAACGCGCACCTTGATGACGTCACCGAGGGTGAGAATGTCTTCAACATTGTTCACGCGCTCGCCGTTGCCCAACTTGCTGATGTGCACAAGGCCATCGCGTCCAGGAAGGATGTTGACGAATGCACCGAACTTCGTGATGCTGACAACGCGACCATCGTAGATTGCGTTGAGTTCAGCTGTTGGAGGATCAACGATCGCAAGAATGCGAGCCTTGGCTTCTTCAACGCGGTGGTTATCTGGCGAGCCAATTGTGACAATGCCGGTTGCGCCGTCATCATCAACTGCAATGTCTGCACCTGTCTCTTGCTGAATGGTGTTGATGACCTTGCCCTTAGGCCCGATTACTTCGCCAACTTTGTCCAAAGGAATTGTGAAGGACACAATTTTCGGTGCGGTATCAGCAACAGTTGAACGTGGCGCGTTAAGCGCTGAGTTCATGCTGTCAAGAATGGTCATACGAGCATCACGTGCCTGCTGCAAAGCTGCTGACAAAACATCGGCAGGAATTCCGTCGATCTTGGTGTCAAGCTGCAAAGCGGTTACACAATCAACTGTTCCGGCAACTTTGAAGTCCATGTCGCCAAATGCGTCTTCTGCACCGAGAATGTCGGTGAGCGTGAGGTATTTGCCTTCTGCATAGATGAGGCCCATTGCGATTCCAGATACTGGAGCCTTGATGGGAACACCGGCGTCCATCAACGACAAGCTTGATGCACAAACTGAAGCCATTGATGTTGAACCGTTTGATGACAGAACTTCGCTGACCAAACGAATTGCGTATGCAAATTCGTCTTGGCTAGGAACGACTGGCAACAACGCGCGCTCTGCAAGAGCACCGTGCCCAATTTCGCGACGCTTTGGAGTACCAACACGACCAGTTTCACCATTAGCCCAAGGAGCCATGTTGTAGTGGTGGATGTAACGCTTTGAATTGTCAGGACCGAGTGTGTCAAGCATTTGGTTCATGCGAGGCATGGCCAATGTGCAGACGTTCATAACCTGAGTCTCACCGCGCTGGAACAAGCCAGTGCCGTGTGCGCTTGGCAATGTGCCAACTTCTGAAGTCACTGCACGAAGATCGCGAGGACCGCGACCGTCGATACGGATGCCTTCTTCAACAACGCGCTTACGAACAAGCTTCTTTGTGAGACTACGAACTGCTTCTTTCACTGCGCCGCTTTGGCCAGCAAATGCACCTTCAGGTCCGCACAGTTCTGCAACTGTTTCAGCTGCTGCTGCATCGGTTGCTGCATTGCGGTCAGCCTTCAGAGCAATTGTGATTGCCTTTGCCAATTTTGGAGTAGCTGTGTGCTCGACTGCTGCTAAAACTTCCGGTGTGTAGTCAAGAACTGGTGTGTACTCAAGAGGCGTAATTGCACCCTTAGTAGCAATAACACTTGCAACAAGTTGGCGCTGAAGCTTGATGGACTCTTTGATCCATACCTTTGATGCTTCAAGACCATCT
>JAPKZY010000009.1 GCA_026393535.1 Actinomycetota bacterium
TGCAGGAAACGAAACAACTCGTAACGCAATTAGCCACGGCATGAAGTTGCTCACGGACAACCCAGACCAAAAGAAAATTTGGTTTAACGACTTTGATACTCACAATCGCACTGCAGTGGAAGAAATCGTTCGCATGGCTACACCAGTGATTCACTTCCGTCGTACTGCACTACAAGACACCGAAATCAACGGACAAAAGATTCTTGAAGGCGAGAAAGTTGTCATGTTCTATTCATCGGGCAACCGTGACGAACGCATATTTGCCGACCCACACCAATTCAATGTCACTCGTGAAATTGCACCTGCGCAAATAGGTTTTGGTGCTGGTGGTCCTCACTTCTGTCTGGGTGCAAACCTCGCTCGTCGTGAAGTGTCCGTAATGTTTGGTGAAATCGCACGCCGTATGCCGACATTGCGCGCAGAGGGCGAACCTGCCTACCTGCAGAGTTCGTTTATCAACGGCATCAAGCGCCTTCAGTGCTCGTGGTAATTCGTAATTGCGCAATTGCCTTCAGATGTTCAGTTAATGGGTGCTGCGGATTCAGCCTGTAGCCACTCCAGTTTTCCAGCACACACCTCAGTACTAGTTCCTGCTGAACTAATCGCTGTAGCACCATATGAACCTGACTACGAGAACGATTGGTGAGACCGGCAATGTTGGAAGCAGAATTCTCTATGGGGCTGCGCCCCAAAATGCACAAGACATCGCTCTCAACACCAGGGCTCAGAACTTTGAAGGGGTTGTCATCACTGACATGCGGAAATCTCATGCCCCGATGTGTGCATGAAACAGGGCTGTTCGGAAATTCATACCTAATCCGTGACCGACTTTCGAAAAAGTAGTCGATTTTCCGAACATTTTTATTCAGTTGGTTCGCTTGCGATGTAGGAAAAACCGAACGCTATTCCGCGATCATGCGGATGTCAGCGACAACTGCTGCGTGATCACTTGGCTGAATGCCGCCAACAGCGTCCACACCTGCAAGCCAGATTCGTGATGGGTTACCAATTGGCCGTGGGCGTGGCCACGACACAAAGAGATAATCAAGTCGACGATTCGGCCATGTTGAATCACCGATGTATGGATTATCGCGACGCCATGTAAACCCTGCGCCGTCGCCAGCAATTTCCCACAGGTCTGTAAAGACAAGTCCAGGCACTGCAGGTGCACTTCGACCTGTCAACATTCGAATCTCATCTGAGTCAGGCACCGAGTTGAAATCTCCTGCCATCAGAACCGGAACATCGACTTCAGGATCATTGCGTAGTTGATCAACGATGCCGCTGAGTGCTTCACATTGTGCGATGCGAGTTGCTGACGCATCGAACTTGTGATCAAGGTGAGTACATACTGTCCACCAGCGACCATAGGGAGTCTCGAGTTGAGCGACGACTGCACGTCGGTAACTCGGTGCGCCCGTGACGTCAGGAAGACGATGCACTTCCCATGACACAATCGGCCACCGCGACAGAATTGCATTTCCCAAACTGACGCCATTGTCATACCAAGGGCCTTCTGTACGTGCGACATGCATATTCAATTCATCGGCAAGCCATTGCACTTGATCAAGGCCGCCTTCTTGAGCCCAGACCTCTTGCAGGAAAACAATGTCGGCGTTCTCGTTGCGCAACGTGGTGAGGATGGCCTCTTGACGATCACGCCAGGGGCCGAACTGCCACCACAGGTTCCAGGTGAGAATACGTGCCTCCATGGCGCATACGGTACAACCACATGGGCGAGACTGGAGACGTGCCCACTTCCCGTGTCCCCTCTCTCGCCGGCGTCTTTGGCGGCGGAGGCTTGTTCGGTATCGGATTTGCGATGGGAGTCCTTGAAGGTCTCAAGCCCCGAGGAATCGACCTTTCTGAGGTGCCGTTACTCGGCACGTCTGCAGGCTCATGGGCCGCTGCAGCGACCGCCCTTGAAGTGCCATTCCAAGTATTGGCCGACATGCGCGTACCGTCTTTCCCCAATCCAAAACCGGGGCTTCTTGCTGCTATCGCTCGAGACATATTCGGCGATCAAACTGATCCTCTCATTCATGTCATGGCGTGTTCCCTACCGCGACTAAAACGCACCATCCTCGACGGCGGGAAATATCCACTCAGCGAGTTAGTTGCAGCATCGTCTGCGGTACCCGCCCTGTTGTCTCCCCATGTCATTGATGGCACCCGATACGTCGATGGTGGCGTGCGCTCTGGCACAAGTGTTGATTACGGACCTGTCGCAAAGAATCTCGTTGTCATTGCACCATTAGCGGGAGCAATGTGGGGACCATTTGCTCGGTTCGTGGACAATGGCATGCATAAGGAAGTTGCACTCTGGAAAGAACGCACCGGTGGCAAAGTGTTGATCTTCACGCCACACAACATTGCTGCCTCCATCGCACGAAATCCAGCGCACTTATTTGACAAAGCCCGCGCAATTGAGGCCTACAACTTGGGTCGCGAAGAAGCGAAAACATTCGACCTCACGTTTTCGTAAATAGTGACTGCTATTGCGTTGCAAGGCTGGCGCGGAATTCGCCTTCAACAATGAGAGCCGCTATTTCAGGTGATGGTTCACTGAGTCGTTCAAGCGTGACACCAACAATGTCGCCTTCAAATCGATACACGTGTGGGTAGAACCCCACTGGCGCCCCGGTGTCCATGCCGACATCAAATGATTCACCACTCATTGAAAAAACAATGGGAACACTTCGTTCCATACGTGTGTGCCGCTGGCGAACCATCAACTAACAACACTGCGTGACCCCCCGCGCCGAAACCACCGTCGTAGACAAAGTCCACAATGACTTCGTGTCGACCTGGGGTCAAAGGCGTTGCAGACGTAGCAACGAAGTGATCGTGCCCCATCCAGTTGTAGTGATACACAGGGCAACCAGAGTCATTGATATACAAAGTCCACCCGGCCATGTTGCCGCCCTGACACACAATCACACCGCGTGATCCGCCAACAGGGACAACTACTTCAGCAGTAATACGAAACGAGCAATTCTTTAGGTTCACTACTGAACGCTCCGGCATACGAATGTGATCTGCGGTGTACGTCATTTTCTTCGGCATACGAATGTGATCTGCGGTGTACGTCATTTTCTTCAGTCCGCCAAGATTTTCCGGCGGCACTACCGTCATTCCCAATGTTGAGCCGGGCTCGCGCAATGGATACACATTGTTGCGTTTCGCTTCCGAATCAAACAGCTCTAATAACTCGGCGAGCTTGTCTGGGAACTCAGCCGAGAGATCAAAACCCTGCGAGAAATCTTCTGCGATGTTGTACAACTCCCACTTTTCCTGCGGCCCATCAAACGGAACTGTTCCGAATCTGTTCCATGGCACTCGACCATGGAAACACGACGCAATCCAGCCGTCATGATAAATCGCTCGGTTGCCGAACATCTCAAAGTATTGAGTAGTACGAGTCGACGCACCATCATCGCCATCCATCGCATACAACATCGACACGCCATCAACGGGAAGTTGCTGCAGTCCGTTCACCATTGTTGGCATTTCCACGCCAGCAGCCGCGAGAAGTGTCGGCATTACGTCGACTACATGATGAAACTGGGTACGAAGCCCGCCACCATCAGTGAAGCGCTCTGGCCATTGCACTGCCATTGCGTTGCGTGTGCCACCAAAATGTGATGCAACTTGTTTCATCCACTGAAAGGGCGAATCAAGAGCCCATGCCCACGACAAGTTGTAATGGTTTTCGCATCGAGCAGTTCCGAAATCATCCATGTGCTCAAGTAGCCACTCTGGGTCTTCGGGAATGCCATTCTGAAATGACGGCGCGCTCCATGCTCCGTGCACCGTGCCTTCAGCAGACGCACCATTGTCGCCAGTGATGTACATAAACAATGTGTTGTCTGCCTCACCCATTGCTTCAACAGCATCTAGAACTCGACCAATCTGTGCATCAGTGTGTGCAAGGAACCCTGCGAACACTTCCATCAAGCGAGAAGCGACCGGCTTATAACGATCCGGGTATTCATCCCATGACGGAACTTCATCAGGCCGTTCTGTGAGTTTTGTACCCGCAGGAATAACTCCGAGCGCCAACTGGCGTTCATAGATCTCTCGACGCAGAACATCCCACCCTTGATCAAACTGTCCCTTGAATTTTTCAATCCACTCAGGGGCTACATGATGCGGGCAATGCATTGCACCGGTTGCGATGTATGTGAAGAACGGCTTTTCTGGTTGCGATGCTTTCTGCACGCGCATCCATGAAATCGCCTTGTCCGCGATGTCTTCTGTCATGTGATAATCGTCGCGACCTTCATACGGCATCACGGGCGTTGTCTGGTCAAACATCGGCGGTTCCCACTGCGATGCTTCAGCATTCAAGATGCCGTAGAAACGTTCGAAGCCGAGCCCCGTTGGCCAACGATCAAATGGGCCCGCAAGTGTTTGTTCCCACATCGGCGCCAAGTGCCATTTGCCGAATGCTCCGGTGGAATATCCCGACTGTTTCAAGATTTCCGCAACACTCGCTGCTTCCTTCGGAATAATGCTGTCGTACCCAGGAAAGACATTTGCTCCTTCAGGTAT
>JAPKZY010000072.1 GCA_026393535.1 Actinomycetota bacterium
CTTCTGCGCGAACGCGCTGAAAGGTGGATCGGCTCTGGATGCGGCCGATCAAGCGCTGAGGCGGTGACGGCCCTTGGCCCGACGGTTCTTCAAGATTGCGCGGCCGGCACGTGTGCTCATGCGCGAACGAAAGCCATGCTTGCGAAGTTTGCGTCGGTTATTTGGCTGAAAGGTGCGCTTCATGGCGCCTCCTATTGAGACAAGCTTCGGCAAAGAAGCGCGGATTATGAGAACGAACCTGTGCCAGCGGCACGAGACGAACGTCTTTCACAGGCTAACGGGCGCAGGACCCGTCCCACCGCGACCGACAAAATTTCGCTTATCCACAAGTCCTGCTACGGTCATCTACCCAGGGGAATTCCCCTAAGCGGTCATCCACAGCCTGTGGATTGTGCTGTGGACGAGATAAAAGGAGCCACAAATGAGCAATCACGAAGCAGTGTGGAATGCAACAGCACAACTTCTTAAGGCACAAGTTTCTGAAGGTGTGTGGTACTCCACATTCAACGATGTTGTGGCTCTCGCAAGCACGGACGAGTCGCTTCGTCTTCAAGTTCCTAACGCGCATGTGCGCGACAGAATCGTTACTCGCTACCGCCCGCTTGTTGTTGACGCTCTCGACGAGATCGGCGAAAGCGACCGCGAACTCATTATCGAGATCAGTGATTTGCAGCCTGCTTCTGATGCTGACCGTACAGTCATCGAATCACCTACGACCGCAGCCGTTGCTACAAACCCCAATAACGGCAGGGGTTTAGCAGTGGGTCTTAACCCTCGTTACACCTTCGACAACTTCGTGAAAGGTGCGTCTAACCAGTTCGCACTTGCTGCTGCACTGCGCGTTGCTGAAACTCCAGCACGTTCATACAACCCTCTTTTCATCTACGGACAAGCAGGACTTGGAAAGACTCACCTCTTGCAAGCAATTGGTTGGTATGTACACGCACATTACGCGCACTACGAAGTTCGTTACGTCTCAACAGAAACTTTCTTGAACGAATACGTCGACGCGATTCGTACAAACACCACCGCGGCCTTCAAAAGGCGCTACCGAGACGTCGATGTTTTGCTCATTGACGACATCCAATTTATGGAGGGCAAAGAAGGCCTCCAGGAGGAGTTTTTCCACACCTTCAACTCGCTCCACGGAGCCAACAAACAGATCGTTATCTCGTCCGACAGGATGCCCGACAACATCCCCACCCTCGAAGATCGCCTTCGCAGCCGATTCCGTTGGGGGCTCATCACCGATATTCAGCCTCCGGACATCGAAACTCGCCTCGCAATCCTGCGAAATAAGGCTGAGCGAGACAACACCCCACTGCCGGCAGACGTCCTTGAGTTCATTGCCACCAATATCACCTCGAACATTCGTGAACTAGAAGGTGCACTTATCCGCGTCACCGCCTATGCCAACCTCACCCGCGAGCCAGCCTCTGTAGAGATGGCACAGCATCAGTTGGCTGACCTTCTCACCGCCTCGGCGCCAAAGAATCGCACCGACGAAGAGATGTTGGCCGAGATCGCCGAATTCATGGGGTTCTCCGTCGAGGCCCTCAAGGGCAAATCCCGCCAGCGTCCACTCGTGTCTGCCCGCCAAATCGCCATGTACGTGTTCCGTGACATGACCGAGCTCAGCTACCCGGCGATTGCCCGCCTCTTTGGTGGCCGCGATCACACCACTGTCATCCACGCCGTTGACAAAACTCAGCGGTTGATGCGCGAAGACAAGCACACCTTTGACCTCGTCACCACCATCACCGCCCGGATCAAGAACTCATAAAGTCATGACACACCAGGCTGTGAATCTCGTGGGGATGAACCTGTGTGCCTCTTGGGGACGAATGGGTATAAGTACCACGTCGTCCACACCTTTAATAATTACACGCGCGCAACCTGTGTTAACCAGTCCTTCGCCGTGCACATGGTCTTTTCAGCACCCATATGGTTCAGATGCTCACCGTCCACAATCCACAGCACTTATTATTATTAATAGATATATACATCACGTTTCGGCATCTGTAATCGCGCCGTTCTACACTGGCAAACTCCGAACGAAAGTCACAGTATGAAGTTCAGAAGCGAACAAGGACTACTTGCCGAGGCCTTAGGGGCTCTTGCTCGTATTGCTTCCACTCGAAATGCCGGAACCCCGGCGTTGTCCGGAGTCAAGATGAGCCTTGAAGGCGACACACTCATCGCCTCAAGCACCGACACAGATATTTCTTTGCAGTTTACTTTGCCAGTTGGCGGCGACACTGACGGCCAAGGCCTTGTCAGCGCGCGCATGTTGAACGACATCATTCGCGTAATGCCATCCGGGAAAATAACTGTCGAGTTTGCTGGTGATAACGCAACAATTTCAGCACAACGATCACAATTCACGATTCCCACACTGAACGCAATTGAGTTTCCTCGTACACAACCACCATCGGGTGAACCTGTCACCATCGCGTCGAAAGAATTGAAAGATGCACTTGCACAAGTAGTTCTTGCTGCAAGCAAAGACGCCCAAAAGCACAACCTCTCAGCAGTGTTGCTCGCCTCAACTGAGAAGGGCATTCGGCTTGTTGCAACAGACGGTTATCGCTTGGCATTGCGCGACATTGTTGGTACAAGTGCCGCGTCACCTGATTCATTTTTGATCCCGGCCCCAGCACTTGTTGAACTCTTGCGTTTACTTGACATGTCAGATGAAATCACTATTCGTTTTAATGATCTTGATGCAACGTTTCAGTCGCCAACAATGACTTTGTCAACGCGTTTGATCAACGCTGAATATCCGCCGTATCAAACAATCATTCCGAAGAACAACACCAACAATGCAACAGTGAATCGTGAAGAGCTTCTTGACGCACTGCGCCGCACTCGTGTTCTTGCTTCTGAAATGGCGCCGGTTCGTGTGCGCATGTCTTCAGAAGGAATTCGTCTGACTGTTCAACTCACCGATGGCAGCACAAGCGTTGAAGATCTTGATGCGCAATTCACCGGTGAAGACATCACGGTTGCATTCAACTCGGAATATTTGGCGAACGGTGTTGAAGCATGTGCAAGCGAAGAGATCAACATTGCAACAAGCGTCCCAAATAAGCCAGCAATTGTTAGTCCAGTTGGCGACGACACATACATTTACCTACTGATGCCCCAACGTCTCTGACGTGACGCGGCTGCAGGTTCACGAGCGTAAAGCGGGCCACTAAATGGTTATCCGCCGCATTGAACTCACGGATTTTCGTATCTACAAACACGCGGTGATTGATTTGCACCCGGGTGTCACCGCAGTGATGGGCTTGAATGCACAAGGGAAAACAAGTCTTGCAGAAGCAATGAGTTACTTGTCGACACTGCAAAGTTTTCGTGGTGTCACCAATGACGCATTAGTACGCGAAGGTGTGGATACTGCGTACATACGTGCATTAGTGGTGCACGACGACGGCCGAGAAATTTTGGTGGAAGCAGAAATCAATCGTGCTGGCCGCAACAAAGTGTTGGTAAACAAACAACGCCTTGCGCGCGTGCGCGACCTGCTTGGTGTTGTGCGATGCACCGTGTTCGCACCAACCGATTTGCAATTGGTGTACGAAGGACCATCCGTACGGCGCGACATGTTGGATGACGCACTGGTTGCGTTAGCGCCACGAAATGACGCACTACGATTAGAAGTTGATCGCATCATTCGCCAACGCAACGTGTTGTTGAAACAATCAAACGGTCGCATGACAGACGACATTGAGATGACTCTCGATGTGTGGGATGCGCAGTTCGCTGAAAAAGGAACACAACTTGGCGAAGCACGCGCAAAACTCGTCGCCCGCCTAACACCATTTGTCAGCGAGGCGTACGAATCACTTGCCCGCGAACCAACGCCAGTTGACGTGGTGTACGAACCCGAATGGCGACGTATGGGATTAGCTGCCGGCCTCGCCGCTGCCCGTACAGACGACATACGCCGCGGCATGAGCACAGTTGGCCCCCACCGCGACGACGTGGTGCTTCATATCAAAGGCATGCCAGCGAAGTCTCACGCGTCGCAGGGGGAGTGCCGCACCCTCGCCCTCGCCTTGCGCCTCGGCATTCACCGGTTGGTCACAGAAGTGGTCGGAACGGCCCCTTTGTTGGTGCTCGACGACGTGTTATCCGAATTAGACCCAGGCCGCTGCGAAGCCCTGTTGCAGCATCTGCCTCTCGGCCAGGTGTTGATCACCACGGCAGCCCCTTTGCCGCCCGCGGCACACCCCGACACCATCATTCGTATTGCAAACGGCACCATCGTGCCATCGGAGCAAATATGAGTTTTGACGAAGAGAACATTCCGCCTGGCAAACCCCCTCGCGTGCTCAATGAGGTGCTGAGCAAATTGCTGCGCCGCATGCACGTGTCTGATGAATCGAGCGCAATCGGACTTTTCTCCGGATGGAGGCAAATTGTCGGAGACACAATTGCTGATCATGCCGTTCCCAAGAGACTCGAAAAACGCATTCTGGTGGTTGAAGTTGACGACCCAGCATGGGCCACACAATTAAAGTTCCTCGAATCGCAACTCATCGCCACATTACGAGACAACGTGGGCGATGAAGTCGAATCTCTTGAGATTCGCGTGCGTCGTTCCCGCTAACAGCACCCCCTAATTGGTAGGATATTTGAGCCATGGTTGCACCTAAAAAAGCCTCGTCAAACAACCCCTCAGCCGATTACGGCGCTAAAGATATTCAGGTTCTGGAAGGGTTAGACCCCGTACGCAAACGCCCCGGTATGTACATCGGGTCAACGGGTCTTGCCGGTCTTCACCACCTGATTTGGGAAGTCGTCGACAACTCAATCGACGAGGCCATGGCCGGGTTCTGCGATCGTGTCGGCATCACAATTTTGGCTGACGGCGGATGCAAAGTTGATGACAACGGCCGCGGAATTCCTGTTGATCCGTATCCTTCTGGACCGCATAAAGGAAAGAGCGCAGCTGAAGTTGTTCTCACCGTGTTGCATGCTGGTGGAAAGTTCGGCGGCGAGGGTTACAAGGTCTCTGGCGGACTCCACGGTGTGGGTGTCAGCGTTGTGAACGCCTTATCTAGCAGTGTTCTGCTGGAAATCGACCGTGGCGGCGACCGGTACACCATGCAGTTCGTTGACGGCGGAAAACTCAAGGGCAAATTAGAAAAAACCGGTTCTACTCCGGCACGCGGTCGCAAGACCGGCACCTCCGTAACGTTTTATCCAGACCCAACAATTTTCGCATCTGAAGGCACTGAGTTTGTTGCGCGAACCGTCATGGAGCGGTTACAGACCATGGCCTTTCTTAATAAAAACCTTGAGGTGGTGTTTACTGACGAACGAGTAACTCGCGAACAAACAGTCACGTTCCAATACAAGGGCGGCGTTGTTGACTTCGTGAAGCACCTCAACCATTCGAAAGAGTCGTTGTTTGCAAAAGTTGCAGCGTTCGAAGATGAAGATGAAGACGAAGGCATGCAACTTGATATCGCCATGCAGTGGAACAACGGATATTACGAAGGCATCCACGGATATGCCAACGGTATTTCCACCACTGAAGGCGGAATGCACGTCGAAGGTTTCAAAACTGCTCTTACATCTGTCATCAACAAGTACGCCCGCGACAAAGGCTTGCTGAAAGAAAAAGACGACAACCTTCTTGGTGAAGACATTCGCGAAGGAATCACCGCCATCATCGCGGTAAAACTGCGCGAACCACAGTTTGAAGGCCAGACCAAAGCCAAGCTGGGTAACGTTCCTATGCGTTCTTTCGTGCAGAAGTCCACCAACAAAAACTTGGCAGAGTGGCTTGAAGAGAACCCCGCTGAAGCGAACCGTGTTGTGAAAAAAGCCGTGTCGGCTGCGCAAGCTCGTCTCGCCGCAAAAAATGCTCGTAACGCAGTGCGTCGTAAAACCGCACTTGCTGGTGCAGGCATGCCAGACAAGTTGAAAGATTGCTCAAGCGGTAAACCCGAAGAGAGTGAATTGTTCATCGTGGAAGGTGACTCAGCTGGCGGCACCGCGGTTGATGCTCGCGATCCTCGTACGCAAGCAATCTTGCCGATCCGCGGCAAAATTCTGAACGTTGAACGCGCTCGTCTCGACAAGATGTTGAACAACAACGAAATTCGCGCACTCATCACCGCTCGCAGACGCTGACGTTGACGGCAGCCACATTCGTACATTGCTTCTTACGTTCTTCTATCGCCAGATGAAACCAATGGTTGAAGCCGGCTATATCTACATTGCACAACCACCGTTGTATTCAACAGAAGTGGGCAAAGAGAAGGTGTATCTGAAAGACGACCAGGCAAAGGCCGCGTTCCTCGCTGATAAACCCCAGCACAAAAAAGAATTCCAACGCCTCAAGGGTCTTGGCGAAATGGACTGGGAAGAATTGAAGAGCACCACCATGGATGCCATGACACGCACACTGTTGCAAGTCACCGTGGAAGAAGCAGCAATTGCAGACGAAACAGTCAGTGTGCTCATGGGCGACGACGTTGACAGTCGTAAACAATTCATCATTACCAACGCGCGTGACGTGCGAAACCTCGACTTCTAACTTCGGTAGGGCCTGACTATGAGTGACAATCCAAACCTGTTTGATCAAATCCAACCAGTACCACTGCAAGACGAAATGGAACGATCGTTCCTTGACTACTCAATGTCAGTCATCATGTCGCGCGCACTGCCAGACGTGCGAGACGGCTTGAAGCCAGTTCACCGCCGCATTATTTGGGACATGGAACAACAGGGCTTTCGTCCTGACAGACCATTCGTCAAGTGTGCTCGTGTAACGGGTGACACCATGGCGCGTTATCACCCACACGGTGACGGCGCTATTTACGATGCGTTAGTACGTATGGCACAGCCATTCTCATTGCGTCATCCGCTTATTGACTTCCACGGAAACTACGGCTCGCCAGACTTTGGTCCTGCTGCTGCGCGATACACCGAAGCACGTTTGCATTCATTAGCAATGCGTTTGCTCGACGGCATCGACGAAAACACTGTCGACATGATTCCGAACTACGACGGCACATCAGAAGAACCACAAGTACTTCCTGCACGTTTCCCGAACCTTTTGGTCAACGGCAGCCAAGGTATTGCTGTCGGGATGGCAACGTCTATTCCTCCACACAACCTGGGTGAAGTCATTGATGCAACCATGCATCTCATTGATAATCCGCAAGCATCTCCTGACGACCTCATGAATTTTGTGAAAGGCCCAGACTTCCCATCAGGCGGAAACATTCTTGGCCGCGCCGGAATCATGGACGCGTACCGCACAGGCCGCGGAAGCATCAAGACTCGCGCCAAAGCAGTCATTGAGGAAAACCGCCAAGGCCGTATGGAAATTCAAGTGACGCAACTTCCGTACCAAACAAGTTGTTCGTCAATTGCTGCTCGCATCGTTGAACTTGTTGATGGTGGTCAACTCGATGGTATTGCAGACGTGAACGACGCATCTGCCGGTGGAAAGACAAGCCTGGTTATTTTGTTGAAGCGCGATGCAAATGCAAACGTGGTACTCAACAACTTGTTCAAACTCACATCGTTGCAAAGCAGTTTCCCTGTAAACATGGTTGCATTGGTCGATGGCGTGCCTCGTACCATCAACTTGGCTGATGCACTCAACGGTTACGTACGACACCAACTTGAAGTTGTTACACGTCGTACACAATTCCGTCTTGATAAAGCACGCGATCGTAGTCATATTCTCGAAGGCCGTCTGAAGGCACTCAATGTCATCGACAAGCTCATCAAGTTGATTCGCGAGAGCGAAGACCCCACAGCAGCAAAAGCTGCGTTGATGGCAGAACCGTATGAGTTCTCCGAACGCCAGGCAGTCGACATTCTTGATATGCAATTGCGTCAACTCACACGTTTGTCACGCATTGACTTGGAAAAAGAACTTGCAGATGTTCAAACGCGTATCGCAGAGTACGAATCAATTCTTGCGTCCGACGAAAAATTGCGCAATGTCATCAAAGACGAACTCATTGATGTGCGCAAAACATTCGCAACCGACCGTGTGTGCCACATCATTAACGACAGCGGCGAAATGGCACTGGAAGATCTTGTCGACGACAAAGAACTTGTCATCGTTATGACAAACGCGCAATACGTGAAGGCTGTTCCTGCTGCGCAATTCCGTGCACAAGCACGTGGTGGCCGTGGCGTCAAGGGCGCAACGTTGAAAGAAGACGATCTTGTTCGCCGCGTTATCTTCACCACATCGCATGCGTATCTGTTGTTCTTCTCGAACCGCGGCCGTGTGTACAAGTTGCGCGCAGCTGATATTCCAGAACGCGAACGTTCTGCAAAGGGAATTCCCATTGTCAACTTGTTGCCAATGCAGCCGGGCGAAATCGTTCAAGCCATCATTGACACGCGCGAATTCCCGGGTGAGCGGTTCTTGTTCTTCGTCACGAAGTCTGGTCAAGTCAAAAAGACTGCATTCGACGCATACAACTCAAGCCGCCGTGATGGTCTCATCGCACTCGGCTTGAAAGAAGATGACGAACTCGTACGCGTCATTGAAACATCAGGCGACGACGACATCTTTATTGCAAGCCGTAGTGGTCAAGTCATTCGCTTTAGTGAAAATGAAGTTCGGCCAATGGGCCGCACAGCAGCTGGTGTGCGCGGAATGCGTATGAAGCCGGGCGACGAAGTGGTGTCTGCAGACCCAGGCCGTGGCGATGATGCGTTGCTCATCGTTACTGATGCTGGTTATGCAAAGCGCACACAGATTGTTCACTTCCCACGTAAGGGCCGCGGAACACAAGGCGTTATTGGCGTCAAGGTCACCGGCAAGAAGGGCAAAGTCGTTGCCGCATTCATGGTGGGTCTTGAAGACGAAATCGTTGCAATCGCATCAAACGGAGTCACAATCCGTACCGAGGTCAAGCAGATCTCCAGTCAAGGTCGCACAGCAACAGGTGTGCGTCTTATGAACCTTGACGACGGAGCAGTAGTTGCCTCGGTTGCGCCAATTCTCTCCACAGACGACGACTGATTCCTCACGCGGAAGCGTGACCATTTTGTCTTTATGGTGGTGGGCCATCACAGCGGTCGGTGTTGTGTGCATTCTTGGCGTCACCTCGCGATACGGCGACATTGCGCGCGCGCAAAACAATGCTGATGCAGTCGCCCTTGCGTTTGTGTCAAGAGATCTGGCCTCGGCACATAGGCTTGCAGATGCTTTGCATGTCACAATCGTGGGAACACGTACTGATGGCCCCGTTGTCACGGTCACAATCCGTAGTGGATCACTTGTGGCTACTTCCTCTGCGGAATCAGGGTAGATGTTCTAAATCATCCAGATCTTTTGCGCGGCCACTCGCGCGTTTATTGATCTTCAAATCGTTCAATGAAATCACCGGGATTGTATTGCCGTCGAACGTTTGGGTCTCGGCGCGCGAGACACAGTCATCGAACTCGACTCCGTCGATATCCATGAGAATCTCGATGCGCAGGGGTGCCTCGCCCATCCGAATGATCCGATTGGGATCATCGAACAATTCCACTGTGAGATTTGGGGTATCGAACCCAAACTCGCGAAGGCACTCAACCAAACGTTCTGCATTGCTTCGATGACGAGCCACCCAGACATCCATGTCTGCTGTGGTGCGCGGGTAGCCATGCATGGCAACGGCGAAACCGCCGATCAGTAGATATTCAACGTGGTGGGCGTTGAGTAATTTCAAGAACTCGCTGAAGTCTTGAGGAAACTCGATCTGTTCCATAGTTGATCCTGCGCAGTTCGAGGGCATGTTGAAGACGGGCCTCACGGGTCTGGGATACCCAGAATTCCTTGTCGGAAATGGCGGCGTCGTCGTGTGATGTCGCGATTTCAATTGTCTTTTTCATCACTCCAACATTCTATCTGTGGGGTGGGAGGCCATTGGCGGGTAGGAGTTTGCACCCATGATCGGGCTCTGCCCTAGGTCGCACAGCCATAGTCAATACACTTCCAGAGTGGCCATGAATACAGAACCTGCGACTCAGCGTCATCGCGTGCGCAAAGTCACCCGTGTCATCAGAGATGTTGATGCGTGGAGCGTGTTCAAAGTGGCCATTGTTTTTCATGCAGCCCTGTACATCGTGGTTCTCATCACGGGGTTCTTACTGTGGAATGTGGGCTCGGCTACGGGCACCATCGACAATGTGGAGCAGTTCTTGGCATCGTTTGGCTGGGATTCCTTTACTTTCCAAGGGGCCGCGCTGTTTCGGGCTCTGGCGTTCTTTGGCCTATTTGGCATCGCCCTTGGTGCCGGAATCTGGGTTTTAGCGGCCGTTGTCTTCAATTTGATCACCGAATTGGTCGGCGGAATCAGGGTGACAGTGCTGGAAGAAGAAGTGGTGGCTCGCACGGTTGAGCCTGACCATACCCAAAGGTAGAGTGAGTAGTCCCATACGGGGCTATAGCTCAGTCGGTTAGAGCGCATCCCTGATAAGGATGAGGTCCACAGTTCGATTCTGTGTAGCCCCACCACAAAGAAGGAGTACTTCGTGAAATTCATACGCCAAGTGCTCCTCGCCATCTCCATCGGCGGCATCGTGGCAACAGTGTTGCGCACACGTGGAAAAAGCCCCGAAGCTCCGTCCCAAGGCGGGTGGCGCGAGGTCACCCCTCAGCGCTAATCACTATGAGCACTCCCGCAAATTTCGAGATCGGGATCATTGGTTCTGGAGTGGTGGGCACGCGCGTTGCGGCTCAACTACACACCCTCGGGTTACGACCACGGATCGCACCTTTGCGTCATGCCACCGACTTGTTTGATTGCAGTGTTGTTGTTCTTGCACATGGTGCACCGCATTCTGCATTAGCCGCCACTTTTGTTGCACAAGGTATCGCAGTTGTTTCTGTCAGCGACAACTTGGCAGATGTATTGGCACTGCTTGATATTCAAGACCGAGCCTTAGCGCGCAAAGTGCCAGTCATTATTGGTGCTGCATGTTCACCCGGCATGACTGGTTTGCTAGTTCACCACGTCACTCGCGCATTTGAATCAATCGACGAAGTACACGTTGCTGTGCACGGAACAGGTGGGCCGCAATGTGCTCGCCAACACCACGACAGTTTGGCTGGCGTTTCTATTGGCTGGCATGAAGGCGAATGGTTACAACGGCCAGCAGGCAGCGGTCGCGAACTCTGCTGGTTTCCTGATCCAGTAGGTGCGCGCGATTGTTATCGCTACGCAAGCCCAGAGCCGGTGTTGCTGCAACGCATTGCGCCATCGTTGCAACGCATCACTGCACGAGTATCGGCAACACGTCGTGACCGTTTAACTGCACGCCTACCTATGTTGTCGCCACCGCACGCAGAGGGAACCCTTGGTGGCTTGCGTGTTGAAGTGCGCGGCGTGCGAAACGGAATGCGCCATGTAGAAATTGTGGGTATTGCTGAACGCGTTGCCACGATTACTGGGTCAGTAGCTGCGCAGGCTGCTCGTGTGTTGATGAATGGCGTAGTACAGCCGGGAGTGCACAACTTGGGTCAAGTCGAAGTTCCGAACGACGACATTTTGGACGGCGTGCTGGATAGCGGCACGATATTGCATCAATTCATCGGAAAGTAAATATGAACGCTCCCATTCTCGGAATCATTGAAGGTTTTTATGGCGAGCCGTATTCACACGATGTGCGCCTCGAAATATTCGATGTGATGGCACAGTGGGGCTGGAACTCGTATGTATGGGCTGCAAAATTAGAACCGCGCCATCGCGAACTATGGGATCAACCATTTACACCTGAAGAGCTTGAACAATTTGCCGAATTGTCATCACGACACGACAGCGTAAATTTCGTTATTGGTCTCACGCCAGGCTCTGGTGCAACAAACGAGCAAGTCATCAACAAGTTGCGACCAGCAGTTGATGCAGGCGCAGCAGCAGTGGTGTTGTGCTTCGATGATTTGCCGGTATTGAATGCTGCAGCCGATCACCAGCGCATCGCACACGCCGTACGTGACGCATTGAATGTTCCCGTGTGGATTACACCAACGCATTACGCGGGTCTCACATCGTCTCCATACCTCGACGCGTTATGTGTTGGTCTTGGCCACGACATTGAAGTGATGTGGACCGGAAATTACGTAGTGAATGACACCATCACGGTTAACGATGCCATTGCACGCCGCGAAGCAACGGGTGGTCGTGCACCATTGGTCTGGGATAACGCACCAGTGAACGACGCGCTGATGCACGCGCACATGCATCTCGGGCCACTGCAGGGTCGTGAACAAGGGCTGCAGAACGTATGTAGTGGTTTCTTGTGGAACCCCATGGTGGAACTACGCGCATCAATGCTGATGCTTGAATCTGCTGCGGCATGGTGGCGCGGCGATGATGCACTGGCGGCGTGGAACACAACAGTTGATCGAGATGGGTGGCGCATGCTTGCTGAGGCAACTGCGTATCGCGGTGATCTGCATTGGCCAGGCGAGACACCATCACGTGAATGGTGGGAAAAAGTTCGCGACATGCCTGACATGAAAGATGAAGTGATGCCATGGGTACAGGCGGCTCGCTCTGGCGCACGCGTTGCGCTTGCGGCTTTTGCAATCATTGAAGCTGACATTGCATCATTGCCGCAGGAAGACCTTGCTCGTCTCATGCGTCCTCTCATGGAATGGCAGCTGCATCGCATTGCGCCTGCGTTCACGTTTGGTCGTGGCCCGCGACAGCGTCCTCTTGCCACTCAGAACGACCAAGGCAAGTTTGTCCTTCGGCCAGGCTCCATTGCCGATTCAGAATCGCTGGTGGACTCCTTAGTACACACAGCGTTGGCACGCATCAATACCTGATTCTCACTCATTCTCGATAGCGTCTGCAGCATGGCAACGCATCAACACGCAGCAGATTCTGTGGCAGCTGACGATGTCGCGCATCATGTAGCTACGAAGCTGGCTGAAATCGGCCAACGTTTTACGTCTGGTAGGCGAGACATTGTGGCTGCATTGTCAGGGGCGGATCGCCCATTATCAATTCCCGAAATCTTGTCAAGCACATCAGGGCTTGCGCAATCATCTGCCTACCGCAACTTGTCGGTGTTAGAAAACGCCGGCGTCGTTATTCGCGTCATCACCACCGATGAATGGGCTCGTTATGAACTCAGCGAAGCAATCATGGGCCATCACCACCACATGGTGTGCAGCGTGTGTGGATTTGTTGCAGATGTGCGCATTCCTGATGACATTGAACACACACTCGATGAAGCATTAGGCGTTGTTGCGCAACGTGCAGGTTTCGCCATGGCACATCACCGATTAGACGTGGTGGGAGTATGTAAATCATGTCGGTAAGAAATTCTGTAGCGGGCGAAGCCCCTTTCGTGTTGCCAGGAAAAATTGTCGATGTACCAGGTCGTGGCGAAATGTTCGTCCGCCATCATCAACACTCTGATTCATCTGCACCAACACTGTTGTTGTTGCATGGTTGGACTGCTTCATGTGACTCGCAGTTCTTTTCTGCCTACGAAGAACTCGCCAAACACTTTTCAATCATCGGAGTTGACCATCGTGGCCATGGCAGGGGATTACGACCAAGTGTTCCGGTGACATTAGAAGATTGCGCAGATGATGCAGCCGCAGTGGCCAAAGAACTTGGCGCTACTTCAGTTATTACAGTCGGCTATTCCATGGGTGGGCCCATCAGTTTGCTGACAGCGCAGCGTCACCCAGAACTGGTCAGCGGCATGGTGTTGCAGGCAACGGCACTTGAGTGGAGCGGAACACCCCGCGAACGACGCAGGATGCGATTCATTGGGCCCATGGCGCACTTCATTAGTCGCCCACGAGTTCTTCGCTTCTTTTTCAATCGGACACTGCCTCGTGGGCACGAAACCCGCCGCTATGTGTCATGGATGATCGCAGAGAACCGTCGCAATGATCCGTGGATGATTGCTGAAGCCGGTAAAGGGATTGCGACATTTGACGCACGTGGATTCGCGAGCACATTACGTAAACCCACAAGTTTTGTTTTGACGTTGCGCGACACCGTGGTGTTGCCCTACAAACAACACGCACTTGCTGCTGCAGTTACTGCACAGATTCTGGAACTAGACGGCGATCATATGGCACCAATTCTGATGCCGCGCGAATTTGCTACAGCTACTCGCCAGGCTGTGAATCTGGTTGTTGCTGCAATACAGCAGCGTTGAGCTTCTCAAGTGCTTCAGTAATTGCATCAGTCTGTTCACGCAGGTCTTCCATAGTGACTAGGTCTGCCAAAACCAAACGAACACCAGCTAATTCGCGTGCCAAATACTCGGTATCTGCTTGCGTTCGTGCAGCTAAGCCACGGTCACGTTCTAGCTGTTCGTTGTCACGATCTTCTTGACGATTTTGTGCAAGCAAAATAAGCGGTGCAGCGTATGACGCCTGCAACGACAAAATAAGCGTGAGGAAAATAAACGGATATCCGTCGAACTGAAATGGTTTGTAGATGTTGACGATTACCCACGTGACCACCACGAACGACTGAATCACTAAGTAACGGCCCGTGCCCAAGAAACGTGCGATGGATTCGCTGAAAGAACCGAATGCATCTGGGTCGTAGTGAATACCAACGCGGCGACGCTGGCGTGGAGTTGTTAAGTCGGTGCGGCGCTTCATGACGTAGCCGCCTGACGCCTGCGCTGTCTCCAGTCAGCAGGCAACATACGGTCAAGAACGTCGTCCACTGTGATTGCGCCCAACAAATGTCCGGCATCGTCACACACACCTACAGCAAGCAGGTTGTACGACGCTAAGAACTCTGCAACTTCACGGTCCGATTGGTTGGCAGTAACGGTTGGTTCGTTTGAAACACAACGGCCCAGTTCGGTGCTTGGTGGTTCACGCAATAAACGCTGCAAGTGCACGACACCAAGGTACGTACCTGTTGGTGCTTTAAATGGTGGTTGTGTAATAAACACTTGTGCCGCAATAGAGACAAGCCATTCAGGGTCACGTACTTGCGCCAATGCTTCAGCAACGGTGGCATTAGAACCCATCACAATAATTTCTGGTGTCATCAATGCACCAGCAGTACCTGGCGCGTATGACAGCAGTGAACGCACTACATCGGCATCGTCGTCATCCATTGCATCCAACACGCGAGAACGTTGTTGCGCGGGCATCTCTGCCAACAAGTCGGCAAGGTCGTCGAACTGCATTTCTTCCAACACGTCGATGAGGCGATCCATGTCAAGGTTTGCAATCAGAGCCAATTGTTCGCTCTCTGGCATTTCTTCCAGCAAGTCAGCAAGACGATCATCGTCCATTTCTTTTGCCAACAACTGACGTTGTGCAAATGGCAACGCACGCACTACGCCGGCCACGTCGCTTGGGTGCATGTCGCGAAGACGCGCAGCTTCAGCCGCCATTTCGGTAGCGGGCGCAAACAGTGTGCTCACGTCGGTCCAGTCGACCAAGCGGTACGTAGAGCGACGCCCAAGAACCCCACGGCGGGTGAGGCGCACTTTGGAGACTTCCCAGCCCGATTCACGGGCGCCGACGGTGGGACGCAAGGCCACGTCGCTGATCGACTCGCCATTGAGGCGCTTATCGATGATGTCGCGACCAAGCATGTGCTCGCCCTGACGCGGCTTGAAGGGGTTTAGGTCCACGTCCCAGCTGCGTAGGCGGGCGCCTTCGGTGTCAAGGGACGAAATGCGGTTGGCGTTCACAAAAATGCGACGGCGCTGGCTGGTGGCCACAAACCCAGTGACACGGGGGGCGTCGCCGCTGCGTCCAGGAACCACCACAATGTCGTCAATACGACCAATTGCAGCCCCGCCCGCATCAAGGAGGGGTAAGCGCATGATTCGAAATGCATAGATCAGGTCGCTTGCCATGAAGCAAGGGTACCCTTCAGCCCCTGCGGAAGGTGGGTGATTAGAGTTCTCTCTCGGCCTTCTCCCGATAACCTGACCGAGCCGTAAATACGGGGACGTAGCTCAATTGGTAGAGCGCCTGCTTTGCAAGCAGGAGGTCGTGGGTTCGATTCCCATCGTCTCCACCATTCGCTTCCCGTTACCCTTCACCCTCTGTGAATCCGTCGGCCGTTCTTCTTATTTCTTGTCCTGACCAGCCGGGCATCGTGGCCGCTGTCGCTACCTGGGTTGGCTCTGTTGGCGGCAACATCGTTCATGCAGAACAACACACTGACGTTGCTGATGCCATGTTTTTTCAACGAGTGGAATTCACGCACGCAGGTACAACACCTATTGACACTCTCGCTGCGGGGTTTGCACCTCTTGCATCGCATTGGAATATGTCATTCACACTTGATGCGTTGCCGTGGAAGCCGCGCACAGCAATCTTGTGTTCCAAACAATTGCATTGCGCAGCTGACTTATTAGCGCGCACAACTTATGGCGATCTTGGTCTTGACATTGCTGCAGTGATTTCAAATCATGTTGATGCACAATCACTTGCGACATCATTCTCGCTGCCGTTTCATCATGTCGCAGTATCCGACACTGCAACTGCACGCGCAGAACAAGAAACACAACTTAGTGCATTGTTGCAATCACTCAACCTTGACCTTGTAATTCTTGCGCGCTACATGTTGGTGATGCCGCCCGCGCTTGTTGCACCGTGGACTGGGCGCATGATCAACATCCATCACTCGTTCTTGCCGGCATTCATCGGCGCTAATCCGTATCGTCAAGCGCACGACCGCGGCGTAAAAGTTATTGGTGCCACTGCGCATTATGTCAGTGATGTGTTAGACGAAGGCCCAATCATTGCTCAAGATGTTGCACACATTTCTCACCGTGATGATGTAGCTGAACTCACACGCCAAGGCCGTGACTTAGAAACTGTCGTTCTGGCACGGGCCGTACGGGCACATGTGGAACATCGCGTGTTGACTTTCGGCAACCGCACCGTTGTCTTTGGCTAAGCCGCGTTACGCGGGGGGCAGCAACGAAAGCAACATGCGCGTCACTAATGTGCGCCACGCTTCGGGTTCTGGCAGGTAGTCGCCGTACACGTTCGACAATGCAGTGCCAAGTGGAATCACTTCCAACATGAAGGCCAACGCTTTGTCGTCAACAGCAGGGTCAACGAGTCCATCTAATTTCGCTTGTTGCACTGCGGCAACAATCTCGGCTGAAAGCCGCGCTTCGGCATTTGTGAGCCGTTGCATCAGGTCTGGATTGTGGCGAGCAGCGACTAATGCATCCATACGATCAAGTCGGAATTCGTTGCGTATCTTGTTGCGTGGGTCAGACATATCGTCGACCAAAATTTTCAGAATCTCGTCCGCGTTACCCTGGTGACTCACTATGTTTGACAACATCTCAACGTCAGATTCGATGCGAGCCAGAAATTGTGATTCGCGAACCGCAGCAATTAGGCCGTCGCGATCTTTGTAGTAGTGGTACAGCAGACCAATTGCCACGTCGCACCGCGCAGCTAGGTCAGTCACGCGAAACGCGTTGTCGCCGCCTTCTTCAATCATGGCTCTAGCCTCGGCAAGAATCAGATCTGCTGTTTCACGGCTAGTAGACACAGTCCTACGATACGACCTCTATCCAGACTTCGCCGTTCTGAGGAGAATCGTTCGTATCCTCTTCGGGTGGAAACAATTGTCATCATCGGTGCGTCACTCGCTGGCGTGCGAGCAGCAGAGACCTTGCGCAACAATGGATTTGCCGGAGCTCTTACGATCATTGGCGCAGAGACACATATGCCCTATGACAGGCCGCCGTTGTCGAAGAACTTTTTGGCAGGCGATTGGGATGCCGATCGTATTGCATTGCGCAAAGCCGATGACTTGTACGCGTTGAACATCAATTGGATGCTTGGGCAACCGGCAACATCTCTGAACACCGATTCATCAGTTGTCACGTTGGCTGATGGCTCACAGGTTTCGTACGACGGCCTCATCATCGCAACAGGCGGGCTCGTACGCCGTTTGCCAAGCCAGCCAGATATTGCGGGGGTTCACGTGTTGCGCACACTTGATGACGCTTCCGCCTTGCGCGACGAACTTGTTGAGGGCGTTCGTGTGGCCGTCATTGGCGCCGGGTTCATTGGTCTAGAAGCTGCAGCAACGGCAACTAAACGCGGCGCAAAAGTCACGGTGCTTGAAGGTTTAGACGCTCCACTTATTCGTGCGCTCGGCCCAGAAATGGGTGCAGCAATCGGTGCAGTACATGCTCGTAATGGTGTTGATATTCGTTGCGCAGTACAGGTTGCTTCAATCAATGGTGACTCAAAGGTCACCGACGTCACTTTGACAAACGGCGACATCATTGATGCTGATGTTGTGATCGTAGGCATTGGTGTAGCGCCTGCCACACAGTGGTGCAGCGAGAGTGGTCTCACCATTGACGATGGCATCGTGTGTGATGCAAACCTCAATGCCGG
>JAPKZY010000099.1 GCA_026393535.1 Actinomycetota bacterium
GGAGCAACCTGGGAACAGGTGGCACAAGCGCTCGGGATGACGAAACAATCCGCGTGGGAATTCTTCACGGAACGTTTTCGAATCGAGCTTTCTCATCGTGTGGAAAAGAACACCGATCTGTCTGAGGATGCAGCAATGCAACTAGCCGTCGAGGAAACAAGAGTTGTTCGTCGACATCGCACTAAATAATTAGCTAGATCTTTGATGAGAGTCGTGCTTGACACGAATGTCTTTGTATCCGCTGCTATTCAAAATGGAGCATCCCATCAGATTGTCCACCATCTAATTCGAGATCATTCTGATGAGTTGATCATTTGTGATGAAATCCTGTATGAGATACGCGATGTTTTGGTTTCTCGCCCACGGCTTCGCAAGTGGATTTCACTAAATGATGCAGAACGTTACGTTGAGATGCTTCAGTTGCGTTTCAATTTTGTGCCAAATCCGACCGATATAATTCCGCTCAGTAGAGATAGCGATGACGACTACATCTTGGCGCTGGCACAACGTGAGAGAGCAGATTACGTAATCAGTGGAGACAAGGATCTCTTGGTCCTACACTTTCCTGAGTTTTCAATCGTTACTCCTGCAGAGTTTGCAACAATTCTGAAAACAAATGACTAGCTGCGGATTGTTCTGAGAAGTAGGGCCATCTCCACAGCGCCAAGGGCAGCTTCGTCACCCTTGTTGTCAATGCCAGGGCCACTGCGGTCAATGGCTTGTTGTTCAGTGTTTAAAGTGAGAACCCCGAACATCACAGGTACGCCAGTTGACATCTGTGCTTCTTGTACGCCGAGGGTTGCTGCTTCACAGACATATTCAAAATGTGGTGTGTCACCACGGATGACACTGCCCAGACAAATGATGGCATCAACGGTTCCGGTTTCAGCCAAAACCTTTGCAGCAAGCGGAACTTCAAACGCACCAGGAACCCAATGTTCCACGATGTCGTTATCGGCAACACCGCAACGTTCAAGCCCGCGCAATGCTCCATCGCGCAGTGCAGTCACGATGTGGTCATTGAATCGCGCAGACACGATGCCGATGCGTAATCCCTTGCCATTCAGTTCTGGCATTGCGCCACTTGAACCTGCTCGTGTCATTTGCCTTCTCCCTGCCCGTCGTGCATATCAATATGGTGACCCATGCGCTCGCGCTTTGTGCGCAAGTATGCCTCGTTCTCTGGTGTCGGAATTGTGTTCAGTGAAACACGTTCCACAACAGTGAGGCCGTAGCCGCCTAGACCGCCGTACTTTGCAGGGTTGTTTGTCATCAGTTTGAGTTCGCGTACACCGAGGTCGGCAAGTATCTGTGCACCAATGCCGTACTCACGACTATCAATGGGTAATCCCAATTCAGTATTCGCATCAACTGTGTCGAAGCCTTCATCTTGCAATGAGTACGCGCGAATCTTGTGGCCAATACCGATACCGCGACCTTCGTGACCTCGTAAGTACACAATGACGCCTGCTCCTGCTTCGTCCACCATCTGCATTGCGGTTTCTAATTGTGGACCGCAATCGCAACGACGTGAACCAAAGACATCGCCTGTGAGACATTCGCTGTGCACACGAACCAGAATTGGTTCTTCACCTGTGATTGTTCCCTTGACAAATGCAAGGTGCTCAATGTTGTCGATGGTGCTCTTATATGCAACACAAGTGAAAGTGCCGAACTCTGTGGGAACAGATGCTTCGCCCATGCGTTCCACGAGGCGTTCGTTATGCCGGCGGTATTCAATGAGCTGCGCAATCGATGACAACACCAAATTGTGCTCCGCACAGAACTTGCGCAGGTCTGGCAAACGCATCATGGTGCCGTCATCGTTCTGAATTTCACAAATAATTGCTGCAGGTTGGCACCCAGCCAAACGTGCCAAGTCAACGCCGGCTTCCGTATGACCAGCGCGCTTCAGTACGCCACCGTTACGTGCG
>JAPKZY010000057.1 GCA_026393535.1 Actinomycetota bacterium
GGAATACCCCTCGTATCGGGCTATTTGGAAAGCCATGGCGCGGTAGGACTAGTTACTACTACGTCCGTAGTGTTAATTACAGAGACCTGCCTAGACTGGCTCCGTGACCGAATTATTCCGCATCAGCGACCTTCATGCCCGTCCCGTCACGGATGACACCGACCCAACAGATGAAATTCTGCGCGGCGTCACCTTGTCTATTGCCGCTGGCGAAATACACGCCATCATGGGTCCAAACGGTTGCGGTAAATCCACTCTTGCAAGCACTCTTCTCGCCTCTCCCGAATACGAAGTAACAAGTGGCGACCTTTTCTTCAAAGGCGACAACATCACCGAATGGACAACCGATGTTCGCGCTAAGGCCGGCATCTTTCTTGCGTTTCAATACCCACAAGAAATAGCTGGCGTCTCAGTTATTCAGTTCTTGCGTCAGTCTTTGTCAGCGCGCAAAGGCATTGACCTTTCAGTTCTTGAATTGCGTCTGTCGGCAATGGACTGGATGAAGCGCCTCGGCATGGATTCATCATTCGTTGACCGTTACCTCAACGAAGGTTTCTCAGGTGGCGAAAAGAAGCGCAACGAAATCATGCAGATGGCTTTGTTGGAGCCAGATTTCGCAGTCCTCGACGAAACAGACTCTGGTCTTGACATTGATGCTTTGCGCATCGTTGCAAAGGGAATTCGTGAAGTACGCGTTGATCGCCCGAACATGGGCATCCTTCTCATTACGCATTACCAACGCCTGCTTGACGAACTTCAGCCAGACCACGTGCACATCATGATTGATGGCCGCATTGTGAAATCAGGTGGCATGGAAGTTGCAGCAGAACTAGAAAAGAATGGCTACGAGGCCTACAAGGCAACCGTGTCATGAGTTTTGATGTGCAGAAAGTGCGCGCTGATTTCCCAGTGCTCGCAGAGTTAATCAACGGCAAGCCGCTGGTGTATCTCGATTCTGCCAACACGTCACAAAAGCCAAACGCTGTCATTGATGCAATGACTCAGTTCATGCAACATGGTTATGCACCAACTAACCGCAGTGCATATCAACTTGCAGCAGAAGCAACCGACAAGTTTGAAGGTGCCCGCGCGAAAGTTGCAGCGTTCATTAATGCACCTAAAGTGCATGAAGTTCTGTACACAAAGAACGCCACTGAAGCGTTGAATCTCATTGTTCGTTCATGGGGCTCGGCAAATCTTTCCGCCGGCGACGCCGTGGTTCTGACTCACATGGAACACCACGCCAATATTGTTCCGTGGCAAATGCTTGCAGCTGAGCGTGGTTTCACTATTCGTTGGGTTCCGCTCACATCAGACGGACTATTAGATCTCAGCAATCTCTCAACTTTGCTTGATGGCGCTAAGGCTTTTTCATTCACTGCAATGTCTAATGTTCTCGGCACTATTAACCCCATAAAAGAACTGTGTGCAGCAGCTCACAAGGCCGGCGCGATTGCAATTGTGGATGCATGCCAAGCAGTGCCACACATGCCGACAGATGTTCAAGCATGGGACGCAGACTTCGTAACGTTCAGTAGCCACAAAATGGTCGGCCCATCAGGCATCGGCATTCTGTGGGGACGCGAATCACTGCTCGATGCAATGCCACCCTTCCTTGGCGGCGGCAACATGATTTCTGATGTGAAGCTCGAAGGTTTCACTTGTGCAGAATTACCAGCAAAGTTCGAAGCAGGCACACAACCAATCATTGAAGCCATTGGCCTTGGTGCAGCGGTTGATTACCTCACCGCAATCGGTATGGACAATGTGCGTGCACACGAATACGACATGACAGTGCTTGCGTTGAACTCTCTGAATGACCGCTTCGGTAGCGACATCACTATTCACGGAAGTACCGACGCTGCACTTCGTGGCGCAACAATCAGTTTTGCCTATCGCGACGTGCACCCTCACGACATCAGCCAAGTTCTCGACCAGAACAATGTCTGCGTGCGAGCCGGCCACCATTGTGCCAAGCCGCTTATGCGCATCTTGGGCTCTAACGCCACTGTTCGTGCCAGTTTCTACCTGTACAACACCCCTTCGGACGTCACTGCCCTGTGCGATGCCCTATCCGAAGCGGGAGACTTCTTCACCCTCTAGCCTCATACTCGGAGATTCATATGCCCGGATTAGAAGACCTATATCGCGAGATCATCCTCGATCATTACAAGAGCCCTCGTAATCGCGGTTCTCTTGAACCACCTGCTGTGCGCAGTGAAGGTCACAACCCATTGTGCGGCGATGAAATTGAAGTGTTCCTTGTTGTCAAGGACGGCATTGTTGATGACATCAAGATTGGCGGACAAGGTTGTTCCATCAGTCAAAGTTCAGCTTCCATGATGAGTGCTGCTGTTAAAGGCAAACCTGTTGAGCAAGCTCGTGCGCTCATTCATCGGTTCAAACACATGATGTCAATCGATGAAGGTGGCGAAGAGCCAGATACCTCTGCTCCACTCGGAGATCTTGAAGCACTACAAGGTGTCGTGAAGTTCCCTGTTCGCATTAAATGCGCAGTACTTTCATGGAACACACTTGCTGAAGCCCTTGATATCGCTGCTGAATAGCGCATTGCCCACGTGGCAAATCAATTCGCAGTTAGCCTTTGTCTCACGATGAAATCCCCACTTCGCATCGTCTCTACTGTTCTTGTCGCGTGTGTCTTATTGCCCGCGTCTTTTGTGCATGCAGAAGGCTCTGACACCACAACTCCTGATACCAGCTCGACAACATCTGTGCCCGAGATCGTTTCCACCACGGTGCCAGAGCAAACAACAACCACGACAACCTTGCCGCGCGTATCACGACCACAAAAAGGCATTGCATCAATTGGTTTTGCCCGTGTGGTTCTCGACGAACAACGTGTCTACGTCTACAACCATCGCAGACGACTCATTGCAACACTTCCTGCCTCCACCGGCGTCAAAGATCAAACTCCAGTCGGAACGTTCAAAGTGTTCTCACAATCAGCACAAGCTGTGTATTCACCGAGCCCGAACGAGCGCATGCGCTGGATGACACGATTCACCAAAGGTCGCGAAGGCGGGAACATCGGCTTTCATGGCATTCCATACAAAGTCACGAAGAGCGGCGAGATCCCATTTTTCACCCCTCTCGGTGTAGCGCCTTCTTCCCATGGCTGCATCCGCATGCGTGTCGCTGACGCCAAATGGCTATTCCACAACATGAAGATCGGCACTGTGGTCTCAGTCGTGCGTTCCAGGGGCTGACAACACTCGGTGTGAGCACCACAGCCAACGCAACAAATCTTTCGAGGTGTTACATCGTGTTAGTTACGGATGCTTCGTCCAATAGCGGTAACTGCTCAAGGCCCAACAAAGCGAGATAGGTGTTGTGGTAGTGGTGCAGGGCGGGCTCGTTGCGGCCGAAGATCACATGGCTCAGCGTTCCCGAATTCGCCGCAGTCTGCTGCGAAGAGGCCATTGCGTAATCCTCATCACGAATCACGTGCGAAAACTTCTCTGCGATGTCAGTAGCGAATGCAGTCATCTCATCGCCCATCGCGGCAAGCGATGGTTTCAGGTAGAAGCTCACACGGCTCACATGCCGACCCGGGTCATTGCGATCAGGGTAAGCGCGCACAAGAAAGCATCCAGCGTCGAGCGGCAACAGAATCACGTTCGGGAAGATCCAGTACACCGGCAGACCGGCAACGGTGATGTCCCACTGCTCCTCGGGTAACAAGCGCATAGCGTCGATGTCGCGCTTACACAGGATCATTCGGTGCAGATGTCCAGCCTCGTCGTAGCACTGCACGTTGCCGTGGAAGCCGTTGAACAGCGTGTTCTTGTGCAACACGGAGAAGTGGTACGTCTCACCAAAGGTATCCATCGCCAGTTTCCAGTTGCACTCCGTATCGAACACCTGCCGCGTCAACGGAACGAGTTCAGCGAAGTTCCACGTAGGGAACTCATCGTTGAACCATTCGCCCAACAGTTGGTCGAGATCAATCGCGGCTTCTGGGTCGGGGTGCACGAACAACAAGCCGTGCCGTTCCTCGGCCGCAAGCGGACGCAAGCCGAGACAGCTCTTGTCAACGTCGCCAAAGTGTTCCGACTTCGGTAAACCAACCAACGCGCCACCGGTGTCGTAGGTCCACGCATGAAATGGGCAACTGAAACGTCGTGCCGTGCCGCGCTCCTCAGTTTCAACAATGGCTCCTCGATGACGACACGAGTTCACGAATGCTTTGAAGGACCCGTCCTGATCGCGCGTTGCCAAGATGGGAATTCCAAGGTCGTTGTTCGTCAGGAACGAGCCCGGTTCTGGAAGGTCTCCAGACATTCCAATGCACTGCGGCGTCGCCATGAAGAACTCATTCCACTCGCGCTCAGACCGCGCCGAATCGGTAAAGGTGGCCGTCGGCAAGCGCCGGAGACCACCGGCGTCTTCGTTGGTGCCCGCATCGAGGTGGGCGCAGAGTTGTTTGATTAGTCGTACTTGCTCATCGTGTTGCATATTTAGAGTGAACTCTAAATATGTCGAAAAGTCAAGTCCCTCAACTCTTCCGGGCCACTACGACACTGCACGCCTACATCAAAAGGAACTCAGCCAAGTCGTGCCATACTCTTGCCGTGGAAGGACCGAGGGATCTCAACAAGGCGAAGCGGCGTGACGCCATCCTGGACGCTGCGATCATCCTGCTCGGCACACGCGACTCGAAGGACATCACCACCGAAGAGATCGCTGGGCTCGCCGGCGTCTCAGCGGCCACCGTTTACAACCTGGTCGGCACGCGGAACGAGCTGATGTACCAACTCGTCAGCCGAATCCTGACCGACCTTGCAGAATCACTGCAGGCGCTCGACCCCGGCGACCCGATCGCCGAAGCACGGCTGATCATCGATCACACCGTGCGCGCATTCGTCAGCAACCCCAACGCATACCGACAAGTTGTTGCTGTCACTCAACGCGCTGCGGCCGCACATCCCACTCCGGTCGAGCCATCCAGCTTTCAAGTCGTGGCCATGCGTCAGGCACAGTCCATGGGCATCATCCGCAACGACATCGACGCATCGGGATTGGCCCGCCAGATCTTCCTTTCTTATACGGGAGCCGCCATGCAGTGGAGCGCGGGCCGACTTGACGATGCGGGCCTGCTGACTGCCGCCCGACATGGGCTCTTCACCGTTCTTGCCGCAGCGGCAACCGATGATCATCGCGAAGAGTTCATCGATTGCATGCGGCCTCTTAGTAAGACCCTCGAGAAAAAGGCGTGGAGATTCAAAGGGCCGCCCAACGCCACCTCGTAGCCGGCTGAAATGTCGATCGTGCCTTCCAGAGGCTGACAACACTCCGTCTTGGTAGTAAGTTCACCTCATCACTTCTGATTCGGGGGAACCATGGTCACACGCGCAACATTCAAATCTTTTGAAGAGTCAACCAAAGAAGAATGGGCCAACATCATGGTCTGCCTTCAAGAGACCCAAGCAATGGTGTCCACTCGCATTATCGAACAGATGAAAATGCTCGAACTTGATCAAGGTGGTTTCCCTGTGAACCGTCTCGAGCATTGCTTGCAGACCGCAACACGCGCAGAAAAAGATGGTCGCGATGCTGAGTACATCGTGTGCGCACTCATCCATGACATCGGCGACAACCTTGCTCCGTTCAATCATCCTGAAATTGCTGCAGGCATCATGAAGCCATTCGCATCAGAAGCAAACTGGTGGATGGTCAAGCACCACGGAATTTTCCAGGGCTACTACTTCTGGGACTACATCGGCCTCAACAAGAATGCTCGCGAAGAGTTCCGCGGCCATGAGTACTTCGAATACACCGAAGAGTTCTGTGCAAAGTACGACTCACCAGCGTTCGACACTGATTACGTCAGTGCACCCTTGTCGTACTTCGAGCCACTCATTCATGAGATGTTCAAGCCCAAAGGGCGCTAACACAGAGAAATAACCTCTGTTCAATTTCTCCGAACAGTGTTGGCAGTAGGTTCATACCTACCCCATACATCGGAGACACCAATGAAAATCACCCTTCTCGGAACCGGAAGCCCACTGCCAAGCACAACATGCGCTGGCCCATCGACTCTTGTCCAGGCAGATAACCAACACATCCTCGTTGATGCTGGTCGCTCTGTTGTCCCTCGTCTTCTTGCTGCCGGTTGTCCTCCGCCGTTCGTGTCGGCTGTTCTTCTCACCCATTTGCACAGCGACCATATTTCTGACTTAAACGACGTTGTCACTACTCGTTGGATCTCGACACCTGCAGCAACACCACTTCCTATCTACGGGCCTATCGGCACAAAGAAGATGGTGGACGGATTGCTTGCAATGTTGTCGCAAGATGAGCATTACCGACTTGATCACCACGATGACTTGCGTGCAGCTGGTGGGATGAAAGTGGAAGTACACGAAATCGAAGCTGGTCACACTTTTGCAATCGGTGGTGTCTCAATTTCTGTTTACGCAACAGACCATCGCCCCGTTGCCCCAACCATTGGTTTCCGCTTTGAACACGGTGGCACCGTTGCAGCACTCGCAGGCGACACGATTCCGTGCGAAGGCCTCTATGGCATGTGCAAGGATGCAGACTTCTATGTTCAGACAGTGATTCGCGAAGATCAGGTTCGTGCATTGGCACCATTAGTACCAACAGGTGCCCGCTTTCTTGACATCATCGATTACCACTCCACTGTGCAACAAGCAGCGCAAACAGCAACGAAGTGCGGCGTCAAGACTTTGGTTCTCACTCACTTCGTTCCAGCAATTCAGCCAGGTGGCGAAGCCGAATGGCACGCAATGGCTGCTGAGTTCTTCTCCGGTGAGATCATCATCGGACCAGACCTCACTTTTGTTGAGAAGTAGCGAGTCGCACTCCCACTACTGCAACGGCCAATCCGGCAATTGCAAGTAGACCAAGTCGCTCGCCAAACAGCACTGCGCCTTCAATCGTAGAAAACGCTGGCGTTAAGAAAAACAAACTGCTCACTTGTGCCGCTGCTTGTCTGTGCAACAGCCACAACATGATCAAGATTGCTGCGATTGATAAAACACCAACCGCCCATGCAAGCGACAAAACACTGCGCGTTGTCACTGCGAATTGCCACCCTTCACTGGTGACGGCACAGATGCCCAATACAACAGCGGTGACGAAATACTGAATTGATGTTCCAGCCAATAACGGAGTGCCGTGCGCATACTTGCGCTGAATCAATGTTCCAGCTGACATACCAACAACTGCAACAGCCATTGAACACAACGCAAATGATGTAACACCGTTGCCAGCGCCACCATGTTCAATCACTACGGCAATAACTCCGGCACAACCGAGCACTACGCCGAAAGCTTGTCGAGAGGACAACTTCTCGTTTAGCAACACACGGCTCAACGCAGTGGTGACAACCGGGTGAAGCGCTGCAATCAACGCACTGATGCCAGATGGAAGACCATGGTTGATAGCCACAAACACGCCACCCAAATACATGGCGTGCATGCCAATGCCAACGGCTAATTGAACGGGCACCTGCTTGCGGGTCACGCGGGTCTCTCGAATGATTCGAGAGACCACGAACAGAATCACCGAGGCAATGGCGGTGCGGATGGTCAAGAAGGTCAGCGGTCCAGCATCTTTTGTGCCATAACGGGCGACTATGAAGCCAGTGCTCCACAGCAATACAAAGAGTCCAGGCGCCATTCGCTCGAGCAGTCGTTTGTCCACCCAATGAGCGTAGGTGGCGCAACCTTCACTACAGTCGCTCATATGACGAATGAAGAACTTCTCGCAACCGCCTGCCCAATCATTAACGAAATTGGTTCGGCTTTCTATTTCATCCCAGAGACCGGAGCAGTTGGCAAGGAACTCAACCTGCGCGGCATGGAGTTTTACGTTCTTGGCCGTGGCGGCCCACTGGGTGACTGTGATGGCGCAGCCCTTGCCGCAGCATTCGGGTATTTTAAGCCCGCAATGATTGGCGGCATCTGGGAAGACGCAAAAGCAAAGTGTGATCCTCGTAAAGCAGGTCGTGCCCATCTTGAATGTGCAGCAGCACTTGGCCGCGCAAAGTTCACCGGCTTGGCAAATCTTGACGCAATCGTTGCAACACTCGACGCCGTGAACAATGCGGCTGACCCAGACGGCCTTAGCTTGTACGCAGCAATGCGCACTGAGACCCTTGCAACCGATGCACCAGGTCGTGCAATGCAGTTGGTGGCACTTGTTCGCGAATTCCGCGGAGCAGCTCACCTCATCGCATTACGCGCAGCTGGTCTAGATACAAAGACCGCTCACCACATCAAGCGCCCCGACATGGTGCCACAATTCGGTTACACACCAGAAGACGCACCGACCATTACTGATGCAACGCATGCTCAAATGGCAGCAGCAGAAAAACTCACTGATGCACTATGCGCACCTGCATTTGCAGTGTTGAGTGATTCTCAGCGAACCACTCTTGCAAATGGTGTTGTCGCAATGAAGGCTGCTCTCCAGGGCTAACTACTTCAGTTCTTCGGCAAGGTTTTTTGAAATCTTGCCGAAGGCAGAGCCAATCGCTTTCACCTCAGCCGGTGTCAGCTGATCGATCATTAATCGACGTACTGTCTGAACATGCTCTGGTGCTACTGCGGCCAATGTTGAAACGCCTTTCGCAGTCATCTGCGCAAACGCAACGCGACCATCTTCCGATGACTGCACTCGGCTTACCAACTTCTTTTTCACAACGCCTTCCATACGGCGCGTTAAACCGCCGCGGGTAAGACGCAAAGCATCAGCCAGATCACACATACGCAACTGCTGTTCTGGTGCTTCCGACAACATGGCAAGTAATTGATAGTCACCCATGTCAAGGCCGAATGGTTCTAATTCATGTTCAATAGCGCGCAATAGATCGCCGGTGGTCGTGATAAACGAACGCCACGCCGTCATTTCAGCTGGAGATAGCCAGTTCGTTGCCATACATGGAATATACAGGAATCTCGGAGATAGTTGCGTCCGCAACCATTTTGTGCATATAATTGCGCTCTCAACTATTTTCTACAAACGAAAGTGAGTCAACTATGGACATCGTCCTATTGATTGCCCGAATCCTGTTCGCTGGCATGTTCATCATGAGTGGTATCAACCACCTCACCAAAGCAGACGCCATGACTGGTTATGCCCAATTCAAGAAGGTTCCAGCACCCAAGTTGTCCGTACAACTCTCTGGTCTCCTGCTTGCCCTTGGTGGACTTTCCATCATCTTGGGTGTCTATGCAGACCTCGGCGCAATTGTCATCGCTGCTCTCCTTGTCATCATGGCAGTGAAGATGCATGACTTCTGGGCTGCAGATGCAGCTTCGAAGCAATCAGAAATGATCAGCTTTTTGAAGAACATCTCAATGGCCGGTGGAGCATTGTTCATCTTTGCAATCGCAGCACAAGAAGGCGCTTCATACGGCCCAGCAATAACCAAGAGCCTTTTCTCGTTCGTTAAATAACAACTAGTTCTTATTAGTTCCAATTGGAGCGGTGTCACTTTGGTGATGCCGCTCCTTTTGTATTTCGGAACACGTGTGATTCCTTCCAAACAACCTTGCCTTCAACACGTGTCGCTAATGTATGAACTGATGAAGGCAGGCACACAATGACCCCCGCAGAAGAACGCCAAATTGCGATGAAATACATGGGCCTTCTTGCATGGCCCACCATGCTTCTCTTCACAGCGCTTGTCACCGCATACACATATGTCATCGTGGCAGTTGTTAACGGGTCGCTCCCCTTACTTGCGGGTACTGCTATTAACTCATGGCTCGCATTCTGGTTTTACACAATTCACCATGAAGCCAACCACGGCAATATCAGCGGGCAACGTAAGTCTCTTCGTTGGATCGATCTCGCAATGGGAACCGTTGCATCAATCCCACTGCACATCAATTATTCGGCGTATGTACCGCAGCATTTACAACATCACGCACATACCAATGTTCCAGGCAAGGATCCAGACTTCTATTTGTCAGGTCCAGGTAAAGGCTTAGTCTCTCGTTGGCTACTCATAACAACAATAAAAAATGTTGGCAGCGTGCCAGGTCTTGCACAGGTAGCACTGAAAGTTCTTCCGAAGCCACTTGCAATGGGCATGACGGCATTCATGAAGAATCGTCCCGGAATCATGCTCTACAACCGTGCATGTCTTGCTGTGCTCTTTGCATCATTCTTCCTTCGACAAGGAACTCACTTCTTTTTCCTCTGGTGGTTGCCAGCACAATTTTCACAACTCTTTTTGCAGATGTGGTTCTCTTGGTTGCCGCACTACGACTTCAGTCAAACAAGTCGCTACCTCAACACGCGAGTTCGTGGGTTTTTCTTAAGTCACATCTTGTTGCTTGGCACAGATCATCACCTGATTCACCACCTGTACCCCCGAGTGCCGTTCTACAAACTTCGTCCGTTGTTCCGAGACATTCGTCCATCGCTTGATGCGAACAACGCAGTCATCATTGGAGTCCCTGGCGCCTAGGATGTGTACTCGTCATGAGTACTTCACTTCGCGCAAGCGACATCACCGTGAGCTTTGGTCCTGCAGTAATGCTGGACCATGTGTCTCTCACGGTTGAACCTGGCGAGCGCTGGGGTGTTGTTGGCCCGAATGGTGTTGGCAAAAGCACACTGCTTCGCACTTTGGCCGGCCTCATTGCGCCTGATTCAGGACAAATAATTGTCACCCCACACGGTGCAATGGTTGGCTACTTATCGCAAGAACCAGAACGTCGAGCTGATGAAACAGTGCGTGCTTACCTTGCGCGCCGCACCGGTGTTACTGCCGCGTCTGATGCACTCGACGCAACTACGGCTGCAATGGCAGCTGGCGAAGACGAGGCTGGAAATGCGTATTCAGTCGCCCTCGACACGTGGCTAGCCCTAGGTGGCGCAGACCTTGATTCACGCATCGGTAAAGCATGGGACGAACTGGGCCTCAACGTGGCACTACTTGAACGCCCAATGTCAGTTCTTAGCGGTGGTGAAGCTGCTCGGGCTGGTCTTGCAGCTCTCATTCTTTCTCGGTTCGATGTGTATCTACTTGACGAACCAACTAACGACCTCGACCTTGACGGGCTTGGACGCCTGGAGAATTTCGTAACCTCAATTTCCGGCAGTGTTGTTCTGGTCAGTCATGACCGCACATTCTTAGAACGCACCATTACTCATGTGGTGGAACTTGATGAGTTCAAGCACACGGCTTCTACATTTGCTGGTGGTTGGACCGCATATCTCACAGAACGTGAAGTTGCGCGTAAACAAGCGTGGACAGATTTTGAAGAGTACGACTCAAAGCGGTCTGATCTTGCAGGACGTTCACAACGTGAACGCGAATGGGCAACGCAAGGCGTCAGTAAAGCAAAGAAAAAACCAAACGACGGCGACAAGATTCAACGCAACCTCAAGATGAATTCGTCAGAACAACTTGCCGGCAAGGCTGCGCGCACTGACAAGCAGATGGAACGCCTAGTCAAAGTTGAAAAGCCACGCGAAGCATGGCAGTTGCGACTTGAAATACCACTCGCTGCCCGCGGTGGCGATGTTGTTGCACGACTCGCTGGCGCAGAAGTTGATTACGACTCATTTCATCTCGGGCCAATCGAACTTCAAGTGTCATTCGGTGATCGCATCGCAATCGTTGGCCACAATGGCAGCGGCAAAAGCACACTTATTGGTTCACTACTCGGCCGCATTCCACTAGCAAGCGGTTCGCAATGGATGGGACCTGGCGTTGTTATTGGCGAACTGGAACAAGCACGCAATCAACTTGCTGGTCGTAACGAAGATGGCACATTTTCCGATGCAACATTGTTAGAAGTATTTATGGCTGCAACTGGGCTATTAGTTCCTGAAGCACGCACACTTCTTGCCAAGTTCAACCTTGCAGCAGATCATGTGAATCGCCCTGCAGCTTCCCTGTCGCCCGGCGAACGCACACGTGGCGTACTCGCGCTACTCATGGCCAATGGTGCCAATTGTTTAGTGCTTGATGAGCCAACCAACCATCTCGACCTTCCCGCAATCGAGCAATTAGAACAAGCTCTAGACACGTTTGGCGGAACCGTACTCTTAGTTACTCACGACAGATCACTTCTTGATTCAGTTCGCATCACGCGCACTGTCACTCTCGAAGCAGGTCGCATAGTGAGCGACCTCGCAACCTGAAGAACTTAGATAAAGCGAGTCCACTCGTCAACGGGCATGCGCTCTGAACGCAGTGAGTTAATCGGTGCCGATGTATCGGCGTAACCAATTGCAAGACCACAGAACAACATCTCGTTTTCTGGCGCACCAACAAACGCAGATACTGCCTTGTGTCGCACCGACCAATATTCCTGCGCACACGTTGCAAGACCATTCTCAACTGCCAACAACATAAATGTCTGCAAGAACATGCCAAGGTCAGACCACTGTGGTGGCCCCATCTGGCGATCAATAAAACAGAACATTGCTGCTGGCGCGCTAAAGAAATCATTGTTGTGGGCGAACTGACGCAATCTGCCCGGCTTGTCTTCGCGTGCAATGCCAAGGGTTGCATACATCTGTTCACCAATAGTGAAGCGGTTTGTGCGATACGGCTCTGAAATGCTCTTTGGGTAGATCTCGTACTCAGGTTCTTCCACTGGTGGTTGTGTAGTCAAGAACTCACGCATGCGTGTCAACGAATCACCATTCACTACATACATACGCCATGGCTGCACGTTTCCGCCACTTGGTGAACGTGAGGCATCAGACAACAATGACCGCAATTGGTCATCTGAGACCGCAGTGGGAAGAAACTGGCGCACCGACAAGCGGGCATTTACTGCATCAACAACATTCATGGCTCTGAACCCTAGTTCCCGCCCACTGTTTGGCACTACTTGTGGCAAGATTAAATCACGACACCATTGCGAGGAACTCTCATGGATACATCACTAAACAAACTGCGGACACTCAACCGCACCGCCGGCCTTTTGCATTTGGCTTCTTTCATTGCAATCATCCTGCTTGCAAATGATGCATCACTTCCCGTGAACGCCACATACATGACAGATGCACCAGGCTCAGGCAAGTTCTCTCTACCGAATCACTTGTTTAACCTAAATATCGGATACATGGTCGCAGCGTTCCTCTTCTTGTCCGCTTTCTTTCACTTCTTCATCACATCGGGTAAGAACTTTGCTCGCTACACAGATGGACTAAGCAAACACATCAATGTGTTTCGATGGGTGGAATACTCGCTGTCGTCTTCAATCATGATCATCGTGATTCTGCAACTCAACGGCGTCACCGAAATCGTTGCGCTCCTTGCAGTCTTCGGAGTCAATGTCTCAATGATTCTGTTCGGTTGGCTGCAAGAAAAATACACAACTCCGGGCGATGGCGACCTCCTGCCCTTCTGGTTCGGCTGTATCGCTGGCATCATCCCGTGGGTTGCAGTTGTCATCAACCTTCTTCACCCCAAAGGTCCACCAGGCGCATCAGCTCCAGGCTTTGTCTACGGCATCGTTGTCTCGCTGTTCATCATGTTTAACTGCTTCGCCATCGTGCAATGGAAGCAATACAAGGCTCAGGGCAAATGGGCCAACTACCTCTATGGCGAGCGCATTTATATCGTTCTCAGCTTCGTCGCTAAGTCCTTGCTGGCATGGCAAGTCTTTGCTGGCGCACTTGCCTCGTAGGTGACAAAACCGTCGAAAAATAGTCCTACACTGACTCATATGTCGACACCAGTTCTCACCATGTACAGCACCAGTTGGTGTGGCCCCTGCAAGCGTCTGAAGTCAGACCTTGAAAAGTCCGGTATCCCCTTCACACAGATCGATATCGAAACAGACGAGACAGCTGCTGCGCTCATCGAGACCATCAACAATGGCAATCGCACAGTTCCTACTCTTGTGTTTAACGATGGCACGTCAATGACAAACCCATCAGTCGCAAAAGTTAAAGAGCACCTCGGTCTCTAAACCCTTCAGCTATGACTGACGCAAGCGGTGACCGCTCGAAGTTCTTTCCTGCGATCGAAAAGAAACACGGTCAACCTTTTTCGCACTACCTCAACCAGCTCGGTGAACTCACTGACGCCAAGTATCCCGAACAGATTGCGTACCTGCGCGAAAATCACGGTTTTAGTCAGGCGCATGCAAATGCTGTTGTGATGCATTTTCGTGGTTCCACCACATCGAAACGTTTCTCAACTCCGAAACAGTTCTTCGCACAACTGGATACACAAAAGAAGAAAACTGCTGAACTGATTTTCTCAACCATCATGGAGAAATTTCCCAAGCTTGAACTGGTCATTGCCTGGAATCAACCCATGTTGCGTATCGACGGCAAATATGTTTTCGGATTATCTGCTTCAAAGAATCACCTGACTCTGAACCCATTCAGTTCAGATGTACTTGAGTCAATGGAGTCAAAACTGGCGGGCTACACAGTCAACAAAAAGACCTTCATTGTGCCCGTCGACTGGAAAGTAGATGCCGCTCTTTTACGCGCAATGGTGAAGGCCCGCATCGCCGAATAACTCTCACGCGCGCACTTCAAATGGGTGAGCTACAAGCCCTCCTCTGCACGGAAGTGAGCAACGATTGCATTTGCATGACCGTGACCCATCTCGTGGTCGGTCTTCAACATCGCAACCATTTCGGAATGCTTCGCACTCTTCATTTTCTTCAGTAGAGATTTCCAATGCGATATCGGCTTTCCGTACTTCTTCTCTATTGAAGGAAAGTAAGACGCTGGGCCCGTGATCTTCTTTTCTGCAATCTCAAGATTTTAGCGATGGATTTCACCTGAAGTTAGAATCAAAACATGCGTTACCTATTTGCCGTCATTGCAAACCGAACAGGCGAAGTACTTGCCGACCAAGACGAGATGACAGCGATTGATTCCTTCAATGAAAAGATTGAAGCTGCTGGCCAACGAATAATGGCAGCCGGAATCGCATCACCTGATCAGGCAGTCGTATTTGACTTCAGAGGTACTCGCGACTCCATCACTCACGGACCTGTTGTGGACTCTGACTTGTTTATGGCTGGCTTCTGGATCATTGAGGCCGAAAACGACACTGTTGCTCATGCGCTGGCAGCTGAAGCGTCAAAGGCATGCAATCGACCAATCGAAGTTCGACCATTCCTTCGCTAACTATTTTGCACTGGAAATCTATGCAGATTCTAGGAAGACACCGTAACGCTGGTGCGCT